>NZ_JBHNYR010000023.1:0-49697 GCF_054960615.1 Psychrobacter sp. PSi21 | reverse complement strand
TAAATGTGATCATCTGGCAATTCACTCATGGGGATATCAGGATGCTTTCTGAGATGCAAAATTGCCCCAATCAACCCGCCCCATATTAACAGCATTGAAATAATCATAAAAATAACCGCTGAAGTACTCATAATAAGCTCCTATTAAAATTTCAATCTGATTAGCGAGCGTCGTCAAGTGCGCGTGCTTTGTCATCTTCATCATCGTATCGACCTTTGATCCGAGTCAGTATAAACGCACCCAAGCCAAAGAAAACCACAACGCCCCACCCAAACATCAATAGAATCGACGTTGAATAGCCTTCATACGGCTCTTGTACCAAGTTGATCAGCTTGAGACCCAAAGCAATCGTCAGTACCGTTGGCGTAATGACCGTGAGCATAAACACCCAAGCACCGCCAAGTTTGACACTAGAGATGCGATTGATATGCGCCAGTAATCCTGGGATTTTTTGACGGTTAAACCAAGTCACACAGATAATCGATAATAGACCACCAGCGACAATACCGATGTTGTTCGCAAAATGATCGATAACATCGACCAATACTAATGAGCTACCAGTCGAGAATGCCACGATAGATATCGCTGCGCACACACCACCAATGACAGCAACGGCCTTTTTGCGTGCCCAGCCGAATTTATCTTGGAAAGCAGAGATAGGCACCTCAAGAATACTAACCAATGAGCTGATACCAGCCACGACTAAAGATCCGAAGAATAAGAAACCAACGAAGTCACCGCTAGCCCCCATAGTCGAGATGATTTTAGGGAATACAAAGAATGCCAAGCCAACACCACCACTCGCCACCTCTGCAACATCTTGGCCTGTCGATACTGCCATAAAACCAATCGCGGCAAAGATACCAATACCAGCAATCAGCTCAAAAGAGGAGTTGGCAAAACCAACAACTAAGCCTGCGCCTGTCAGGTTGGTGTTCTTTTTAAGGTAAGAGGCATAGGTCACCATAATACCAAAGCCTACCGATAGTGAGAAAAACACATGGCCGTAAGCCGCCAACCATACGCTAGGGTCTTTCATCTTCTCCCAATTGGGTTCAAAAAATGCGTTTAGACCAACAGCAGCCCCTGGCAATGTCAGTGCTTTGAACACCATAATACCGAACAATACGATCAGCAGCGGAATACAAATCTTATTGGCAATCTCAACACCCTTACGGATACCACCAAACATAATAAGCATCGCCAAAGCCCAAACAATAACCAGTCCCGTAAACATCTGTGGCACGAAAACCGCGTTTAGATCTCCGGTATGCTTGATAAAGTCACTGACAAAGAAGTTGGTCGTGTCCTCTCCCCATTTCTGGCCAAAAGAGAACAGCATATAACTGCCTGCCCACACAATGACCGCCGCATAATAAATGGCAATCACAAAGGAGACCAATGTCTGCCACCACCCTATAAACTGGGCAGATTTCACCATCTTTTTATAAGCGCGTGGTGGCGCCGAACGATATTTGTGTCCGACAACATAATCTAAAAATAATAATGGAATACCTGCGGTAAATAACGCAATAAGGTAAGGCAACATAAATGCCCCACCACCATTGTCATAAGCCACATATGGAAAACGCCATATGTTACCCAGTCCAACGGCTGAACCGACAGCGGCTATAATAAATCCAGTTCTACTGGACCAATTTTCCCTTTGCTCTGCCATGCGATGCTCCTAAAATTTAGCAGTAACTCCCTTTAAGCTATCAAGCTCATCAAAAGATCAAGACAGATACTTAAAGAGACTACAAATTAGCGGTTGGTTAAAATAAGTTACTGGAGTCTAACGGAATATAATTAGGAAGTTTCTGCTAAGCAATAAGAAAAGTCAAGTGGCTGTAAAATATTAAAAGCCATAACTTTTGGTTATGGCTTTTAAATTTATGCCCGTTTTTTCGTGACTAACAGACTTTCCTAATGAAAGAAATAAGTATGGGTTAACGAACCACGCCGCGCTTACTTTGCTGCAATGAGTCAATCAGCAGCTGCACTTTTGGCTCTATAGGCAACAGTTCATCTTGAAGCAAAACAAGGGCTTGCGCTGTGGTCAACCCTGAGCGGAAGATGGTACTGTAGGCTTGGCGCAACAGATCAATAGTCTGAGATGACCAGTCCTTGCGGCGCATACCTTCGATATTCAATCCATGAACATGTGCTGGGTTACCAGAAACCATGGTAAAGGCTGCCACATCTTTTAAAATCAAGCTGGCACCGCCAACGAGACTATAGTCATCGATACGGCAAAACTGATGAATACCTGAATTACCACCGACGATAATATGATTACCAATCGTCACGTGACCGGCAATACCGACATTATTGGCAATCACATTGTGATCGCCAATAACGCAGTCGTGTGCAACATGGGTATTGACCATCAACAAATTATGGTTACCAATCTTGGTCAAGCCCTTATCTTGCGCGGTACCGCGATGCAAACTACAGGCCTCACGGATATCGTTATAGTCCCCAATCTCAAGCCATGTAGGCTCGCCATCATATTTTAAGTCTTGAGAGTCTTCACCGATGCTGGCGAATTGATAAATCTGATTGTGCTTACCGATACGCGTCATTTTGGTCACGACCACATGCCGATGCAACGTGGTATGCGCACCAATCGTTACCTCATCACCAACGATACAATACGGCCCAATGACTGCTGAGTCATCAATCGTAGCAGAAGGTGAGATGAGTGCTGTAGGATGAATCTGACTCATAAAGTAGGCCTTTGTTCAGGTAATATGAATAAATGGTCAATCAAGCTGGGTATAAAGCAGGCGCTTCATACCAGCCAGTAGTGATAACAGTAATAACGCAGCATTTTGGATCAATCGGCCAATAATCATCGACTGATGATTGATGCTTCTCATTACATCATGATGGAAACATACCACCATACGATTAGAAAAACGATACCCAATACTATGCAGCGTTATTTGGTAGCTGGCTGCTGCTCTTGGCGCGCGATCATGATTTGCGCACTGGCGGCCAGCTCGTTCTCGACATGAACGGTACAATCAAATTTATAGATACCACGCTTTTGCATGATGGTTTTAGCACGGATAATCAGCTGATCACCGGGGATCACGCGGCGTTTAAAGCGAACTTTATCCACACCTGCAAACAAGTACAAATAGCCGTCTTCTGCAGTCAAACCTGCACTGATAAAGCCCAATACGCCTGATACCTGCGCCATTGACTCGACCATAAGTACACCGGGCATGATGGGTTCATCTGGAAAATGACCATTAAAAAATTCTTCGTTAATGGTCACGTTTTTGATACCCGTGATGCACTCGCCTGGCTTGCAAGCAGTGACCTTATCTACCAACATAAAAGGATAGCGATGCGGCAAATAATGCTTGAGCGTATGATACGTCAAAGGTAGCGTCAGACCTTGCTTGGATAAGGCATTGATGTCTTCATCAGTTAGGGTCTCAATATCAGTAGCGCTCATAACAGAACTTCCTTGCAGTAGATATAAATAAAATAATAAGTGATCGCGGCAATCCGTGATTTTTAATGAATAACAATACAGCTAGTGGTGGCTGAGCTGCTTATGTTTGGCCAAGTTGACGAAAACGCACTGCAGCTCTGCGCCATTTGGCCGTAGGCATAGCGGCGGTCCCTGAAGAGTAAGAACCTGCGGTCTTTATCGATTTGGTCACCATGGTCATGCCTGATAAAGTCACCCCATCAGTAATCTCAATATGACCGCTGATACCCACCGCGCCGCCAATAATGCAGCGCTTGCCAATAGTCACGCTACCAGCAATACCTGTCTTCGCAGCGATGGCCGTACCATCACCAATGCGCACGTTATGTGCCACTTGGACAAGGTTATCAATGATAACATGATTACCCAAAACCGTATCATTAATCGCACCGCGATCAATACAGGTATGACTGCCGATGCGTACATGATCGCCAATAATCACACGGCCAAGCTGAGCAATACGCTCCCAGCCATCACGGCTAGGATCACCTGCTGGTGCAAACCCAAAGCCTTCTGCACCAATACTGGCTCCTGCATGCAAACGCACATGATCGCCAATGATACAATCATTGCCGATGGTCACCTGTGACTTAATCATCGCATCAGTACCGATATGCGTGGCCGCTTCAACCACCACATGCGAGCTTAGGCAACTGCGCGCGCCTATCTGCACATCCTCACCGATGACACAATACGGGCCAATACTGACATCGGCACCGATAACCGCGCTGTCAGCAATGACAGCAGTTGGGTGGATGGCCACAGCAGAAGTCACTCGCACAAAGGCCTGACTGGCAGTGGCATAACCAAGATAAGGGGTAGCGACAATCAAGGGGACAGTGGGCGCAGGCACTTGGTCACGGTACTGCTCGGTGACCAATACCGCGCCTGCGTGGCTGTTCGCCAAGCTCGAAATATATTGCGGGTCTGCTAAAAAGCTCAATTGATCTGCTTTTGCAGCTGTCAAACTACCCACGCCTATCAAAGTGACACTCAACTGCGCCGCGCTTAGCTCAGTTTTGTTCAATACAGGCTGGCGCTGCTCAATTTGGGTAATCAGTTGTGCAATCGTTATCATAAGTCAACATCATTCATATCAGTAAGGCTGTCATCAAGCATATGCTTGATAACCCACGAAGACTTCATCATCGATTATGCAGATCCTCTATGGCATGCTACCACAGCAAAGCGCTAATTTAGAAGGTGCTGCCGATCTGGAACTGTACTTTTTCGGTCTCATCGCCTTCTTTATCACCGATTGGCATGGCATAGCTGAGCGAGATGGGGCCAATTGGTGTATACCAAGTCACACCTGCACCTGCACTAAAGCGCAGCTCGTTGTCCTGTGTCAGTAGCGGTACGCCTTTATCTTCACCTGTGACAGGGTCGGTAAAGGTGCGATCTTCTTTATCCGTGGTATCAAACACCTGTCCACCTTCAGCAAACAACACAGGACGCACCTGATCCGCCCAATCACCTTTAAAAGGCATAGGCAAAATCAGCTCAGAACCAAAGCTGACCAGCGCATTACCGCCGACCTCTTCTTGTGTTGCGGTAATATTATCATTAACGGCATCATAATATTTTTTAGATTTTGGACCCAAAGTCGAAGCTTCGTAGCCACGTACTGAGCCATAACCGCCAGCGTAGAAGTTTTCATAGAAAGGCAGATCATTACCATAGCCAAGCTTGGCATAACCACGCGCAATAAAGTCTTTGTAAAGGGGATAGTAGGCATTACCGCGATAGATCAATTTTTGATAGTTTTTATCACCAAAGCCAATGGTTGCATCAACCGAATGGCTCATCCCTTTGGTTGGGAATGTTGGGCGATCAAGGGTACTGTAATCCCAACCTAAGAGCAAATTATAGGTCATATAATCATTTTTAAAGCCTGTGTTGCCCGTCAGCTGACCTTGATCATCGAAAAATTGTTCAGCAAGGCCGCCATCATCAATAATCTGCTGAGCATTGGATACGCCCATGTTACGGCCACCGCGAATTGAAGTCTTGTCGACGTTGACACCCGCACTCACACGTTTGGTTTCGTCCACAGGATAGCCGTAGTTAAGCGTTGCACCATATGAGTCAGTCACATAGTTACTGACGTTTTTGTCGTCATATTTGGTTTCGCGGTAATAAGCACTCACGCCTTGTGAGACACCGTTTTCGGTAAAGTACGGATCGGTATAACCAAGACTATAAGAGTCACGGGTCTCTGATCGTGATAACGCCGCCTTAACGCGGTTACCTGTGCCCATAAAGTTGTTCTGAGTCAAATCAACCTGAAAAGTAACACCGCCACTTTGTGAATAACCAGCGGCGACCGTTGAGCTGCCAGACGGTTGCTCTTCTACGGTATAGTTAACATCGACTTGGTCAGGTTGGTTTGGAACAGGTTTTACGTCCACAATAACGGATTTGAAGAAACCCGTACGCATCAAGCGGGTGCGTGATAGCTGGATTTTTTCGTTAGAAGACAGTGAGCCTTCTAACTGACGCATCTCACGGCGCAGTACCTCATCTTGCGTACGCAGGTTACCGTTAAAGTTGATACGGCGCACATAAATAGGACGTGCAGGATCAATATAATAATCCACGTCGACAACGTTGGTGTCATCATTGATGCGTGGTACTGGACGCACTTGGGCCAGATAGTAGCCTTCATTGCCATAACGATTTTTTAGCGCCGCTGTAGTGGCATCAAGCTTGGCTTGTGAATATTGCTCAGTCGGTGCAAAGGTCACCAAGTCTTGCAATTCAGCAGTATCAAATGTTGGTTTGCCCAAAAAATTGATGTCACCGAACTGGTACTGCTCCCCTTCGCTAACGCTGATCTCGATAAAGACGCTGCGTTTGTCTTCGCTGATATTGAGTACGGCGTTATCCACTGAAAAGCGCACGTAACCATCGTTTTGATACAATGCTTTGAGGTTTTCCAAACTTGCTGCCAGTTTTTCTTTGGCATAACGGTCAGACTTGGACAATAAACGTGTCCATGATGACTCTTTAACGGCAAAAATATCCTTGATGTCTTCGTCACTAAAGTGCTGATTACCGATGATATTAATATCAACAACCTTAGCAGGCTTACCTTCGATAAAGCGCACATCCAGCTTGACGCGGTTGCCATCTAAAACCGTTTGATCCACTTCGATATCGCTATTGTAGTAGCCTTGGCTGATATATTGTTGCTGTAGCTCATTGGCCACGCCCTGCAAGGTCGATTGTTTCAGCACTTGACCCACTGACAAGCCAGCATTTTTTAACCCTTGCTCAAGCCCTTCTTTTGGAATAAGTTTGTTACCATCAAAATTCACTTCTGCGATGATTGGACGTTCAATCACATCAAAGCGCAACTGATTGCCCTCAACGCGGCTTTGGATGTTGGCGAAGTTATTTGTGGCATACAATGCCTTGATACTGGCTGCAAGGTTTTCATCTGTGATTGTATCACCGACTGAAATCGGCAGCACCGGATAGAGGCTATCTGGGGTCATGCGCTGCAAACCAGTAAAGCCGATGTCTGTCACCACAAAGTCTGCTGCTTGTGCAGACACACTCATCATCGCTACCACTAACGGCAACCCAGCCGCACTCATAAATAAAGGCGTACGCATAAACACTATCCGTCAATAAAAAACTTGCTTAAGTTAAGGTAAAAAGTATTAATCAGTTGTCCTTACTTGAGCGCAGTTTCTGTGCACAAGCAAGACGACTCAAAGTAACTGCAGATACTCTATATAAAACGTCGCATAAAATAAACTAAAAATTACCATTAGTATAGCGAGGCTATCATCGCCTACTGCAGCCGATCACACATAGTTAGCGTCTTACAGACGTTATTGTGGCGCGTTTTGCTGCGCACATTTATAGCCAGCGTATCAAAACAATCGGCTGATATCATTACCAATTGCTAACACCATGAAACCTGCCAGCAAGAGTAAACCGATATTTAAGCCAATCACCTGTACGCTCTCTGACACTGGTTTACCACGAATCAGCTCAATCAAATAGTACACCATATGCCCGCCATCCAGCACTGGAATGGGCAGTAGGTTAAGTACGGCCAAGCTCAAACTGATCAAAGCTGCTGTTGAGAGCACGGTTTCCCAACTGATCTCAAAGCTCTGTTTGGCTACTTTAGCAATGGTGATCGGCCCTGAGAGGTTGTCTAAGCCGATCATACCCGAAAGCATTTTCCCCATTGAGCTGACGGTCATGACTGCCAAATATTCTGTCTTTGCAAAAGATTGCGCTAAGGCAGGGCCAGGGCCGTACACGACGGTGGTTTTATAAGCATCAGGAACGACAATCTCAGATTTGGCCACCATCGCGCCAATCTGTCCATAGGGATTGCCCATATTGTCTTTTTTACCTTGCGGCATGATTTGTAACGCCACAGGCTTGCCATCGCGCTGGACGGTAAAATCAAGCAGGGTTTCAGGATTGTCACGGATAATACGCGTGGCACTGATCCAGTCGTTGATGGGTGTATCGTTAATCGCCGTGATACGATCGCCCACCTCTAAACCTTGACGACGCGCTGCGCCATCTTCAGACAGCTGACCGACGACAGGCGCGATATCTGGCTGCCACGGCAATATACCAAAGCTGGTCAAAGCGTCTTTGCCCTTGGCATCACCTTGCATAAAGTGGCTGACGGGTGCTTGATAGGTGGTCTGATCAGTAGCGGTATCGCCTTGGACAGTAATGCTGACCTTGGCCGTCTCACCCATACGCCCTGCTAAACGGTAATTGATCGCCTCCCACGTTTGCACCTCATGACCGTCAATGGCCACCACTTTACCACCTGCGGGCATTTGCGCCATTGCCGCAGGAGTGTCGGGCAGTACTGTGCCAATATTGGTCGACAGCTGCTCTGATGGGGTCATAAACAACACCCAAAACAGCGCAATAGCGATGATAAAGTTCATGAGTGGGCCAGCCGCGACGATGGCTATTTTTTTGAGCGGATGCTGACGGTTAAAGGCCAAATGCTGTTCTTCTACAGCCACTTCCCCTTCACGCTCATCAAGCATTTTGACATAACCACCAAGTGGTAGCGCTGAGATACGATAATCAATGCCGCTGCGCTTGCTGGTCCAACCTGCAAGCTTGGGCCCAAAACCAATCGAATAGGTCAAAACCTTTACGCCGCACAGACGCGCAACGATAAAATGTCCCCATTCATGCAGCGCCACCAAAGGCCCAAGTACCAATATGGCTGCCAATATCGTTAATAAAATCGTCATGACCGTATCTCGTCTAGGTTATGCCATTTTTGCAATCAGCGCATCGGTATAACGCCGCGCGGTCGCGTCAATGGCTAAAATATCAGCAATGTCTGCCGTAGCATCTAACAAGGGCACTTGAACCTGTGTCAGCGCCTGCTCATTAATATCAGCAATATCGGTCAGGCGCACCCGTCCTGCCAAAAAGGCAGCGACCCCGATTTCGTTGGCGGCGTTGAGCACCGTCGTCGCCTGCGTACCTGCTTGCATGGCTTGACGCGCCAATCTGAGACAAGCAAATTTTTGTAAGTCAGGCTCAATAAAAGCCAAATTGCTCAGCGCATACACGTCTAAAGGCTGCGCGCCGCTATCAATACGATTTGGATAACTGAGCGCATGAGCAATCGGCGTTTTCATATCGGGGCTACCCAGCTGTGCCAAAAAGCTGCCGTCATTGTATTCTACCATTGAGTGAATGATACTTTGTGGGTGAATCACCACATTTATCTTACCCTCTGGCAAGTCAAATAAGTGACAAGCTTCAATCAGCTCTAGCCCTTTATTCATCATGGTTGCCGAATCGACTGAGATTTTTTGCCCCATCGACCAGTTTGGGTGTTTGACCGCCTCGGCCACGCCTGCTTTTTGCATCTGCTCAAACGATTGGTTCAAAAATGGTCCACCTGAGGCGGTTAACCATAGCTTGCGTACGCCGTGGCTTTGCTCATGAATCTGCGTATTGTCCTGCTGAATGGCAGATGGCAAACACTGAAAAATGGCATTGTGCTCAGAATCGATGGGCAGCAGCGTGGCACCATTGGTTCTAACCGCTTCAATCATGACTTGGCCTGCCATGACCAGCGCTTCTTTATTGGCCAGCAAAATACGCTTGCCAGCACGCGCAGCCGCCAACGTTGAGGGCAATCCAGCCGCGCCCACAATGGCCGCAACCACCGTATCAACCGCCGTATCGGTCGCGATATCGACCAGTCCATCTGCGCCGCCGACCACATCTATCGCTAGACCCGCTGCACGCAAACGCTTAGCGAACGCATCAACATCGGCACTGGGCACACCCACGCGAGCTGGCTTAAACTGTTGGCACAGCGTAAACAGCTTGTCCAAACGCTGATAACCCGATAACGCATACACCTCATAATCCTGTGTATGCATCGCCAAAATCGCGAGTGTACTATCGCCAATAGAACCTGTTGCGCCAAGTAAGGCGATGCGTTGCGTCATAACCGTGGATGCCTATAAATTAGTGAGAAAGAATAAACTTTAGATAAAAAAGAGAGGAGGTATGCGGCGACCATATGATGATAGCCACCGCTTATGGACTAAACGATCAGACGATAAACAGACCCAATTGCTGCAAACCCCAAAAACCGAGCGCAAAGATTGGCGTCGCTGACAATAGCGAATCGATACGATCCAGTACGCCGCCATGACCGGGTAAAATAGTGCCTGAGTCTTTAATATTTGCACGGCGCTTAAGCATCGACTCAAACAAGTCGCCCAGTACAGAGGCCAAAATGGTAATCGCTGACAGCGCGACAAAAGCCATCAGCGCCGTGCCTTGTAATTGTAGCTTATACATACTGATGAATAAAACCACCAATGTGCCCGTAACCAAACCACCAGCCAGCCCTTCCATGCTTTTATTCGGCGATACATTGGGTGCCATTTTGCGACGGCCAAACTTGCGTCCGACAAAGTAAGCGCCACTGTCTGCGCACCACACCAATAAAAACACATACAGTAACCACCATGGCGACAGCTGCCACAGATAAAACATGGCGGTGATTGATGCTGTTAATACCACCACCCCAATAGGTGCCAGCTGATTGCCATACCAGTTGGTAGTACGCTCTGGAAAGCGAAGTACCCAAGACAGTGCCATCAGCCATATCAACAGCGATGCCGCCCACCATGCGACCCATGTGATATCAAACCATAAAGAGATCACAATGACGGCCAGTACCAGCAGCACAAAATACAGTGGCTGCGGCCATGTTGGCATCAGCTTGCTCCACTCATGGGCACCAATCATTGCCCCAACCATCAACAGCGGCGCGAATAAAATGGGAGAGGCACTGGCAAATAATGCAATACCAACGATAATAATCAGGATAACTGCCGTTTTAATCCGTTGCCACATATTGGTTATACCTTATAATTATGAAAGACATCGGGGTAATCAGTCATCATATCAAGCGCGCGTTAAGCCAGTATCCATATCCATAACACATGGCTTTTGGCATAACGCGCCGCTGCTACTATCAGCACACAGCTACGCCAATGGTGGCGTTTGGGCGTCAATTTGTTCACTGGTTTTACCAAAACGGCGCTGACGCTGAGCAAATTCAGCAATCAATACCGCAAGATCAGTTGGCTTAAAATCTGGCCATAGCGTATCGGTAAAAAACAACTCTGCATATGCCGATTGCCACAGCAAAAAGTTCGAGATACGGTACTCACCGCCCGTCCTAATCAGCATGTCTACCGCAGGCGTGTCCGCCAGTTGTACGTGTTCAGCCAAACGCTCTTTGGTCACCTCATCAGCACTTAGCGTACCTGCTGCCACTTGCTGCGCCAACTGCTGTGCGGCATTGGCAATATCCCACTGGCCGCCATAGCTGATGGCAATGACCAATGTCATGGCTTCAAAGTTTGCCGTTTTGGCTTCAGCGTCTGCCATTTGCTCTTGTAGCGGCGTATCCAGTTGACTGCGATCCCCGATAAAACGCAGTCTGATTTGGTACTTTTCCATGCGCGGCATTTGCTCATTGATAGTCAACGATAGCAGCTGCATGAGTAACGCCACCTCCTTTGGTGGACGCTGCCAATTTTCGCTAGAAAATGCAAAGACAGTCAGCACCTTAACGCCCGTTTCGACACAATATTCTACGATAGGATCTAAGGCGCTTTTACCCGCAATATGTCCTTGTCCCTTCCCGAGTGCATGAGCTTTACCATAGCGATTATTGCCATCCATGATGATGGCGATATGCTGGGGAATCAGGGCGGGTGCTGCGGGCGCAAAAGTAGACATGAGATACACTGCTTATGATGAGAAAAATTGGTTGATAACGGCTGGTATCATAATGGGCTTAGTGCCATTACAACCGTAACCGTTGTGCCGTGCGACAAAGCAATACAATGCCAAGGACAGACAGCGGCGCCAACATTTAGGCCACTGGCTATCTCTTTAAGCCATTATCAATTTATACAACTGCTTATATCACTGTGCTGCAAAACCTGTCGTTATCCAGCACAGTGTATCGGCGTTCTGCCATATGGCTTACACCGCCATCAATTCAGCTTCTTTAGCGTCGAGCTTTTTATCGATGGTGTCGATGAACTTATCCGTGATTTTTTGAATGTCATCGCTGGCACGGCGCTCTTCATCTTCTGAGATTTCTTTTTCTTTGGCAAGGTCTTTGACATCGCTGAGCATATCGCGGCGGATGTTACGGATCGATACACGGCTGTTTTCAGCTTCGCCGCGCGCCAATTTTTGCATGTCGCGGCGCGTCTCTTCGGTCAAGGCTGGCATTGGCACACGGATCACATCAGCGGTCATTGGGTTGAGACCCAGATCTGCCTCACGGATGGCTTTGTCCACCGCTTGTACCATAGTACGATCAAACGGTTGTACCAATAGCGTGCGTGAGTCTTCAACGTTGACGCTGGCGACTTGGTTTAGCGGCGTGTCTGCACCATAATAGCTGACCATCACCCCTGACAACATACTGGGGTGTGCACGGCCAGTACGTACTTTGCCAAACGTATTATCAAGCGCTTCTAGCGTCTTTTGCATACGTGATTCGCCGTCTTGTTTAATCTCTTTAATCATCATGTGTCCTTATTACTATATCGTCATAAAATATTGATCAATAGGGGGTACAGCGTTTTGGTATCGCGCTGCTCATGTCATCATAACGGTATTATGATGACCCATATCAGCCATTAGTGATAAACGCGTGTGCCTTCGTTTTCACCCATCACCACATTGAGCAAGGCGTTAGGCTTGGTCATGTCAAAGACTTGCAGAGGTACGTTGTGCTCACGGCATAAGGCAATGGCGGTCAAATCCATCACGCCAAGCTTTTGCTCAAGCACTTCATCAAAGGTCAGACCATCATATTTGGTCGCATCTTCATGTAGGCTTGGGTCTTTGTCATACACGCCGTCAACTTTGGTGGCTTTTAAAATCAGACCCGCTTCAATCTCAATACCGCGCAAGCAGGCGGCGGTATCGGTAGTAAAAAATGGGTTACCTGTGCCTGCGACAAAGATACACACTTCACCGTTTTTGAGGTAACGGATGGCGTTACGGCTGCTATAGCTTTCGGTCACTTCACCAATCGGCAAAGCGGACATCAAACGGGTTTTGATATTGCGGCGCTCTAATGCATCACGCATAGCAAGGCCGTTCATCACGGTGGCCAGCATACCCATTTGATCACCTGTCACTCGTCCGACCAACCCTTCTTTTTGTAGCTGCGCGCCGCGATATAAGTTACCGCCGCCGACGACGATACCAACCTGTACGCCAAGACCACGCAAATGCGCAATCGACAAGCTCATCTTGTCGAGCACCTCACTATCAATACCCATATCTCTGCTGCCAGCTAAGGCTTCACCGGACAGTTTGAGCAAAATACGAGAGAAACGGGGGTTTTTGTCAGACATAAAGGCACCTTTTTTTGTTAAGTTATCATCAAACCGATATATGGCATCAAGCCGAAATCAGGCGCGACCAGCAAGCCAGATTGCGCCAATTGTAGCAAAAACTGCCCACTTTTGGGCAATTTTCATCTGTTGTCCACTGGGTTTTATGCCTGATTATAACTGGCAAATAAGTCATATTCACTAGCGTCATCAATCGTAACTGTCAAAAACTGCCCCACTGTCACATCAGGGGTCAGCTCATCGACATAGACATGACCGTCAATTTCAGGCGCATCGGCATAGCTGCGGCAGATGGCGATGTTCTCTTCAGTATCAATTTCATCGACCAATACAGTCAGCGTTTTGCCAACTTTCTCTTGCAGCTTCTGCGCCGATATCTCTTGTTGTAAGGCCATCAAGCGCTCATAACGCGCTTGCTTAACCGCTTCTGGTACATGATTTGGCAGATCATTGGCAACGGCGCCTTCTACTTCTGAGTAAGTAAAGCAGCCCACGCGATCAAGACGTGCCTCTACTAACCAGTCCAGCAAACACTGAAAGTCTGCTTCCGTCTCACCAGGAAAACCGACCACAAAGGTTGAGCGAATCACGATATCAGGGCAAATGGCGCGCCATGCGTGGATACGAGCCAAGGTGTTTTCGCTATGCGCAGGACGTTTCATTGCTTTTAGGATACGATGACTGGCATGCTGGAACGGAATATCCAGATACGGCAGCAGTTTCTTCTCTCCCATCAGCTCGACAACTTTGTCCACATGCGGATACGGGTAGACGTAATGCAGTCTGACCCAAATCCCCAGCTGGTTGAGTGCTTGGCACAGGTCATAAAATTTGGACTTAAGCGGCATGCCGTTCCAAAAGCTGGTCTTGTATTTTAGATCAAGGCCGTAAGCAGAGGTGTCTTGCGAGATGATGAGCAGCTCTTTAACCCCTGCTTTTTTAAGCGCCACCGCTTCGGTCATCACATCATCGATCGGGCGTGACACCAAGTCGCCGCGCAGGCTTGGAATAATACAAAAGGTACAGCGGTGATTACAGCCTTCAGAAATTTTCAGATAAGCGTAATGGTTCGGGGTCAGCTTGATACCTGCATCACTGATCAGATCAATTTTGGGATCGTAACTTTTGTCTTGGTTGCGGCTTGGCTTGGGTACATGATGCGCCACTGCCGTAATCACGTCATCATAGGCATGAGCACCTGTAACCGCGAGCACCGCTGGATGCATCTCACGGATTTTGTCCGCGTCTTTGCCCAAACAACCTGTGACAATCACTTTACCGTTGTTGCTGATCGCCTCACCAATAGCATCGAGCGATTCTTGCACAGCAGATTCAATAAAGCCGCAAGTGTTGACCACAACCAAGTCCGCACCATCGTAGTCGCTGGCCACTTGATAACCGTCACGGCTCAGCTCAGTGATGATACGCTCACTATCGACCAATGCTTTGGGGCAACCCAAAGACACAAAACCAATCTTTGGTGTGTCATTGACCACAGGGTTGGCAGCGGCAGTATTACCGCTGGCACTTTGGCTGATGCTGCGGTTTTGGTTATGGTTGGCCTTATGATGATAAGGTTGGTCGGTATCTTGCGGGCTGTCCGCAGCTGGCGACACGCGCGCAGGATCAAATACCGTGGCGGTATTTTTGAGCGTGGTAGCGTCAGGTTTTGGACTGATGGCTGATGGGGTTACTTCAGGGGACTGGGTAGAAGTCTTAGGCATGGCTGACCTTGCTAGAGATAAATTGGCTGGTCGCATTGTACGTTTTTTTTACCGTAATCACCAGTTTTGCCGCGCTATAGTGTTGATTTGTGGTTAAATATCTTATGACGATGATCACCTGCCGCCAAGCTTATACATCCACACCCAGCAGTAGAGCAAGCCTACCTTGGGGCGGCGCGGTCACTCAGGCCAATCCAATACTAAGAAATAAGCAGACGAATAGACGCATCATCATATAGACAATGACATAAAACCATAGGCAGCCACTATAATGACAGAACCGACTACCGCTGAACTCAATCCCGATTTGGGCTTTTTATCGCAGCACTTGTTCACCGCCGTGCTGTGGGTCGATGAGTCACTGCGCATCACGTGGATCAATGCGCAAGCTGAGCAGCTGCTGGCCATCAGTCGCGGTCGTTTATTGCATCAGTCGATATTGGCGCTGCTCACACCCACTGCAGCACTAGACAAAAATACCAGCACGCACGCCACTGTTCCATATGATGCCAGCTACGATCAAGCCTGTTTTGCAGAACGTTTCGCGCAAGCGCAGCACTACCAGCAGCCCTTTGTTGATCATGACCATTTGATACAGTATGGCGGCAGCACGCCCGTGTCTATCGACTACAGCGTCACGCCTGTTCTGTATGAACAGCGACCTTATTTTATCGTTGAGATGTGGGGCAAAGACCGCCAAAGTCGCATTTCCGAGGAGCAGCACAAACAGCAGCAATATCATGTGGCGCGTCATATGCTACGCTCAGTAGCGCATGAGGTAAAAAACCCACTGGCGGGCATTCGCGGTGCGGCGCAACTGCTGGAGCGACAGTTTAATAAATTCAGCGCGCGCGGTGAGGCGTGGTCTTTGGAGTCTACTGCCGCAACAGACCATCCCGACCCTGCCATTCGCACCCTGTCGCAAAAGCTACGTAATTATACAGATATCATCATCTCAGAAACCGATCGCTTAACCCAGCTTATCGGGCAGATGCTTGGCTCCGCCCAGCTACCCAACTGGCAAGCACTCAATGTGCATGAGCCGTTGGAACATGTGCTGACCTTAGCTCTGAGTCAATATCCTTGTATTGAACTGCAGCGTGATTATGATTTGTCATTACCTGAGCTGATTGCGGATAAAGACCAGCTGATACAATTATTTTTAAATCTCACCAATAACGCCTGTGAGGCCATGCTTGATTATGAGCAAGCACTTGAGGCAGAAGATAATGAGTCACTGCGCCAAAACACCACTGCCTATCAGCCGCAGCTGCATATTCAGACCCGCGTTGCCTTTCAGCACACCATCGGCAGCCAGCAGCACAAACAAGTGATGCAGATCACCATCACTGACAATGGCGCAGGGATCGATCCTGACTTGATTGGACAGATATTTTTTCCGATGGTGACCAGCCGCGCCGCAGGGACAGGTCTTGGCTTGGCTATTGTGCAAGATATTATCAGCCGTCATCATGGTATGATTGATGTCAGCTCCGTACGTGGCCGCACACGCTTTACGGTATATTTGCCCTTTACTCAGCCGCAGGCTACCACCGTTAAAGCTTAGGCCAGTCTAAACGACAACATCCGCTCCATCGCTCATTAAGGCTTTTGTATGACCAACTCTACCATGACGGTACCCGACCCGACCTCCGACCACACTCAAACGCCACTGGCCACACTGTGGCTGATCGATGATGATGCCGCGCTGCGTTTGATATTGGCCGATACCTTTACGGATGCTGGCCTCAATGTGGTCAGCTTCACCCAAGCCCAAGCGGCATGGACTCGCCTTAATGACATATTGCATCAAGGCGACGAAGCAGATCAGCTGCCTGATGCCATTTTGACCGATATTCGTATGCCAATGATGGATGGCTTATCTTTTAGCGACTGGGTACATGAGCACTTTCCCACTTTACCCATCGTCATCATGACTGCCCACTCAGACCTCTCCTCTGCCATCAACAGTTATCAGACAGGCGCCTTTGACTACCTACCCAAACCGTTTGATCTTGATGATGCGGTTGCGACCATTTATAAAGCCATTAATTACCAAGTTAATGACCAAAATGCCAATAATGAGCCACTTTTAGACACTGAACAAACAGCCAAGCCCTCTATAAAAGAAACGGATAACGGCTTAGCAAATGAGCCAATATTGCCAAGCTCGGCCATCACTGATGACGATAATGACAACCCAAGCGGCATTATTGGTCAATCCCAAGCCATGCAGACCGTTTTTCGCGCTATTGGCCGCTTGGCACATTCGCCGATCACAGTACTGATTACGGGAGAATCTGGCACAGGTAAAGAGTTGGTCGCCAGCGCCTTACATGAACACTCTCCACGCAAGTCGTTGCCGTTTATTGCCCTGAACATGGCCGCTATTCCCCATGATTTGATCGAGTCTGAGCTGTTTGGTCATGAAAAAGGAGCGTTTACTGGCGCGACCACCCAGCGTCAAGGGCGTTTTGAACAGGCCAATGGCGGCACCCTGTTTTTGGACGAGATTGGCGACATGCCTTTTAGTACCCAAACGCGGCTACTGCGTGTCCTCGCTAATGGTGAGTTTTATCGTGTTGGCGGCAAGCTGCCTGTCAATGTTGACGTACGTATCATCGCCGCCACCCACCAAAATTTAGAACACTTGGTAAAGCAAGGTAAATTCCGCGAAGATTTGTTTTATCGTCTCAACGTCATCCGTTTACCATTACCGCCCCTACGCGCCCGCCGCGAAGACATTCCAGCACTTACCAATCATTTTATGCAGCGCGCAGGCAAGCAAATGAACACCCCGCCCAAGCAGTTACATGCTGATGCTTTACGCATCATGCAAGCGGTCAGTTGGCGCGGTAACGTGCGCCAGCTAGAAAACGTCTGTCTATGGCTGACCGTGATGGCGACTGGCGATACCATCTTGCCAGAAGACTTGCCACCAGAACTACTGGCCGAGTACAGTGCTGCGCCTGCCGAATTGTCATCCACGCATGAGCATGCCGCAAACCGTGATGCTGCCGCTTATACTCATCCAGCGGTACAAAGCACCTCAGATACCGTAACCACCAACGCGGCAGATGCAGGGCAATATATACCCAATCACTCCCCAGCTGCGCACAACACTGTCAGCGGCACCGATTGGCAGCAGCCACTCGCCACATGGGCAGCGCAAGCGCTCAAAACAGGCGCAACCGATATCTTGCAAACGGCCACACCGGAGTTTGAGCGCATTTTATTGGCCGCCGCGCTCAAACAAAGCGGCGGAAAAAAGATCGCAGCTGCCAAACTGCTGGGCTGGGGACGCAACACCTTGACCCGAAAACTACAACAGTTTGAAGATGACGGTATTGACCTCTCATAAATACTCAAAAAATTTAAAATAAAAAATCTTTTTTATCAAATACTTATTATATAAAAGTAAAAATAATGCAATTTTATTGAAAAAAGGTCTTGACCAAAAACTCAAACTCTATATAATAGCCAACCACTGAGACGCACTACCGAATCAGTTAACTACTTCAACGGCATTTGATTTTAAACGCTTTAGATGATAGAGTAACGAAAATGGGGCTGTGGCGGAATTGGTAGACGCACCAGATTTAGGTTCTGGCGCCGCAAGGTGTGAGAGTTCGAGTCTCTCCAGCCCCACCATTTTCGGATAGTACATCTTAGACCAAATATCAAAACCTGCTTTTTAGCAGGTTTTTTTGTGCCTATAATTTATTGCTTTTCATGACAGACGCTTTAACGCTGCCAATACCATATCCATATTCTGATAGCGTTTCCCTACTCGTTTTGCCAATACCTTATCGATAATGCTCTGATAATGAGCGTACGCTATCGGTAGTCTGGTAATAGATTGCTGGCAGTGCTGAATGGCCCAGTCTGTCATCGGTTGCTGACTTTTAGCATCTATATGAAATGGGCGCGCGCCTATCAATATCTCAACCATCATGATACCAACCGCATAAATATCACTTTGTATGGTGGCGCTTTGACCTTGCCAACGCTCAGGCGCCAGATACGCTGGTGTGCCGCTAGCAATGTTTGTTGTGTTTGGTTGCGCGCTTTTCTGGGCTAATGCAAAATCCGTCAGTAGTAAGTCAGGTACGGTGTAGTCGCTGTCAGCATGACCTGTTGGGCGATCATTAAGTAAAATATTACTGGGTTTGATGTCGTTATGGAGCCAGCCAGCGCTGTGTAAAATGAGAACAAGCTCAGCAGACTTTATGATCAAGTCATGTTTTTGCTTGTCCGTTAATAACACATGGTGATTCAGCATCTTGGCTAAGCTACCGTTTGTATAATATGGCATCACCAATATCGTTAATTGCTGGGACTGGCCTAATGCGTGGATGTTTATATCGTGATGGGATAGTATGGACGGTGTAATTGCCGTCGCTTGCGTTTTTTGCGCACTATGTAACGCTTGTAACACGCTGACCTCACAAGATAAGTCTGAGGTATATCGAAGTGTCTCTAGCGCGATGTGATGCGCGTACATCTCCCATTTAATCATCACGCATCCATACTTTAAATGGTGCGCACGCGTTAGACCTTGATAGCAGCTTAGTTTGCTACTTTGTCTGCTGCTTTTTTCGACGTCTTGCGTATTGCTGTTATACCGCGGGTGCGCTGTTTGATTGTCTATAGGCTGCTGACTGAGACGCTGATGCGTGATATCACTATATTTCAGCTCTGATAATACGTGAGTGATGGCGGGTAATAGTTGTCTAGACTTTGCTTGCAAGGCTTGTTTAGTTGGTAAATTACTGGCACTATTTTTCACAGGGTTATTTTTATCCTATTATCAAGTCTCAATCACGCCATGATCGTTACTATCGTTTTACACAACTGCCACCTTAACCGCTAGAGTCCTTATGTCACAGTCAGCCCATTACGCCCTGCCCGAACCTCTACTGGCGTTACTCAGTCAATACTTGCAAGAGCAAGTCACACCCACCGTTGAGATCGACCCCAGTCAGCTTGCCTATCGCTGGGTGGGTGGAAGGACAGGTCACTTGCAACCTTTGTCCGTCAATCTGTTCTTGAGCCTAGATGACTTGCAAGGTATTGATGGGCAAAAAGCAAAACTGGTACAAAACACGCGGCAGTTTTTAAAAGGCTATCCTGCCAACCATGTGTTGATGACAGGGACGCGTGGTGCAGGCAAATCTTCACTGATTCGAGCGCTATTGCAAGCGTATCATAGCGAGGGCTTGCGCATTATTGAGATCGCACGTGATGACTTGCAAGTGCTGGATAAGATCCGCGCCGCCATCAATGCGCTACCAGAAGATTGTGGCTGTCGCTATATCGTATACTGTGATGACTTGGCATTTAATGGGCAGGATGAGAGTTACCGCGCGCTAAAAAGTGTGCTTGATGGCGCGCTGGATTCCGAGCAAGACAAACTGCTGGTCTATGCCACCAGCAACCGCCGCCGTCTGCTACCACAACTGATGAAAGACAATCTTGATATCTATAATGGGCAGACGGATGAGGTCAATCCCTACGAGAGTATCGATGAGACGGTGTCGTTATCGGATCGATTTGGCTTATCGTTGACTTTCCACCCTATGAATCAGCAAACCTATTTACAAATTGTGCAGCATTATTTGCAACTGGCGCAGCAAAAAATATCAGCAGCGACTAATACGGATGCTGGTATTGATTTTGGCATACAAGGTGAGCACTTGCCTGATGACATCAGAGCAGACGCACTGCGCTGGGCTTCTGAGCGCGGCGGACGCTCAGGACGGGTGGCTTATCAGTTCAGTCGTTATTGGAGCGGCAAGACACAACTGGCTATCGAAGATCGTAACTCATAAACCATATCTATTTACCAAGCCCTGTCTATTTGCTGAGCGCAGAGCCAATATACTGGACGCGGTTGTCCGCTTCATCCTGCATCGAAGCAGCGCCGCCGTCGACGGTATACTGATCAAAATCTGCCGCCAGCCATAGATTGCCTTGATAGTTACTTTGCGCGTCCAAACGGATATAGGCCATATTTGGCGTTTCACTTTCTGGATTATCAAAACTCTGATAGCGGGCGCTAAAATGTGTCAAGATAAGGTTGTTCAGGTTCGCCTGCTGCGCAAATGTGCCGACGATGTGCGCGCTACTGTGCATCGGATCAAAGTCAGGGTTTCTAGCTTTAATAGCCATGGCAACCTCATAGGTGTGAGTCGCTTCATGTACCAGTGCATCAGCATCTTTAACCGCCGCGCTGAGCAGCTCTGGGCAGTCATTATCCCCTGCCACCACCACGCGCGTGCGCCGCTGCTCGGTCTCAAGATAGTCTTTGGCATACAAAACCTGCCCTGCTTCGGTCGTAACATCCTCACCTTTTTGTATTTTGCCCCATAAACGGCCCGCAGGAATATGGTCTGCCAGCAACTTTTCGGTATTTAGCGTATGGCGGCAGATGGTTTGGGTGATACCAAAGCCATGGGAGGGCACGCGATGCGACAACGGCGTGATATCAATGTTCAGCTGATGCTGAGTGCTCAGCGCGATTTCAATTTGGTCATCCTGCTGAGCCAGTACGTCCTCAATCGCCATAAAATGCACATCAAAAGGAAAAAACAATTCTGTGGTTAAGCTGACTGCATCCAGCAAGGTGGCAATGGCCTTAGGCGCAATCAAGGTCAGTGGTTCACGTCGCCCTGACATCGCCGCACTGGCGAGTAATCCTGGTAGCCCATAACAATGGTCACCATGGACATGGGTGATGCAAATGGCGGTCAATTGATGCAAGGATAGCTTGGTATGTAACAGCTGTTGCTGCGTACCCTCACCGCAGTCAACAAGCACCCATGGCCGACGCTTACGACTGGACTGCGGCGCCTTTGTCTCAAACGGGTTGAGACACTCGATAGCCAGCGCGGTGACGTTGCGCTGCTTGGTCGGTATACCAGCAGACGTGCCTAAAAAAGTCAGTTGTAACATCAGTTCATCCTACACATCAAGGTGCCACCCTGCTCAACCATCTGCCCACCACTGGCAAAACAGTGATTCACCAGATTGGACTCATGTGCCTTCCAGCCAGCATAAAAGCTGGCTACGCACAGCAAAATCACCAATATTTTTTGTGCCCATGATTTGATAGAAACTTGCTGGGCACGCATTTGATCGGCAGACAGGCCGTCCTTATCGTCATGTGTCGGCGGCTGCCTCATGTTGTTGTGCTCGGTCATGGTACTACCTTCTATATGTGCTATCAGGAGAATAAAAACGCTCACGATAGCACATTATGACGCTAAAATTTTGGCGTCCCGCCTTTTTCTTCCGCACGTTTGAATGCTGAGCGTTCATAACAGCGCTTGAGCCAATTGTGCAAGTTGGCATATCTCACTTTGTCCATACCAGCGCGTGCATTAGACGCGGCAATAGGGATATACATTTGGATATCGGCGGCACTAAAGGCTTCGCCCGCAAACCAATGGTTGTCCTGTAGGTGGCGTTCCATCAGGTTGAGGTTATTAACAATATTGTTATTAATCATGCCATCTTCGACTTGCTTGCGAATGCCTTTACTGATTGGCTTGATCAGCATCGGTGAGCGCTCCACCACTTTGCTAAAGACCAGTCGCATGACCAGCGGCGGCATTGCTGACGCTTCAGCAAAATGCAGCCAAAAAGTATAGGCTTCCCACGCCGCTTCATTGTCACCTGAGGGTTTAAATTGTTGCTCGGTGTCATAATGTCTGAGCAAATACTCAATGATAAAACCAGATTCCGCCAGCGCGCGGCCATCAACCTCTAGCACTGGCGTGTGCCCAATGGGATGCACTTTTTTTAGGCTGTCTGGTGCCAAATACGCCTTGGTACGCTCGTAGCTGGTCAGCTTATAATCAAGCGCCAGCTCTTCGAGCAACCATAAAATACGAAATGAGCGTGAGTTGTTAAGATGATGCAGATTTAACATAAATGATCCTAGGGATTATCAGTCTTATATTTCGGGTATCGAGATATCATTAAGCGATTAAAATAGCCGTTAAGCAGCACTGACAAAATAAAAACATCACCTGCAATAACAATAGTTTGGCCGATGAAGACGTTCGGTATAAACCGCGAAAACAATACCTATCAATAAGCAATGGCTTTGATGATAACGCAATTACCACGGCTTTAACACTCTTGGCAGCGCTTAGCGCCACCAGAAAAAATGCCTATCCAGTCAGAGCCGCTATTTTGCCGTACATGCCAGTGAGTACGGGTATTTTGTAACTTTGTTTGTCATAAAAAAGCCTCTGACAGTACTGTCAGAGGCTTTGTCATTAATCACGATATCAAGAATGATGGTTATGAATACTTAATTATTCGTCAGGCGTATCATCACTGTCCGCTTCACTTGATGCCACAAGCTCAGCGGTCTCAATCAAGGCTTGCTCATCATCTGCAGCAAACACGCCATCCTCTTTAAGCGCCTCAACCAGACCTTCGTCATTTTCTTCATTTTCGACGCGTGCCATTGATACCAGCTTTTCATCTTTTGACAGACGAATTAAAGTCACGCCTTGGGTGTTACGGCCTGCACTGGCGACGTGTTCGACTGGCGTGCGTACTAAAGTGCCTTTATCAGAGATCAAAATGATGTCATCGGCAGGCTCAACCTTGGTCGCGCGTACCAATGCGCCGTTACGCTCACTGGTCTTGATGGCGATCACCCCGCCGCCGCCGCGATTTTGTGCGTTAAACTCTTCGATTAACGTACGTTTACCAAAGCCATTTTCACAAGCGATCAAGATTTCTTTAACATCATCTTCGATCACCACCAGCGACTTGATAAACTCATCTGCTTCTAGGCGCATACCACGCACGCCTTTTGCGGTACGTCCCATAGAGCGCGCGTCGTTTTCATCAAAACGAATGGCTTTACCACTTGAAGCAAACAGCATCACGTCTTGTTCACCATTGGTAATATGAGCACTAACCAGCTTGTCACCGTCTTCTAACCCGATGGCAATCAAGCCGTTTGAGCGAATGCTGGCAAACTGCTCAAGCTCAACACGCTTGACCGTACCATTAGCGGTAGCAAAGAACACAAAGCGGCCACTGACGTCTTCGGACATTTGCGGGATCGGCAAGATAGTGGTGACATACTCGTCAGCATCTAGGCCAATTAAGTTAACCAGTGGACGACCACGCGCGCCGCGACTGGCAATCGGCACTTCAAAACCGCGTAAGCTAAACACACGGCCCGTATCAGTAAAGCATAGTACGGTCGCATGCGTTGAGGTCACCAGCAAGTGATCGATCACATCGTCTTCTTTCATCGCGGTAGCTGACTTGCCTTTGCCGCCACGCTTTTGCGCCACATAATCATCGATCGGCTGGGTTTTGGCATAGCCAGTACGCGATACCGTCATCACCACGGTTTGCTCAGGGATCAAGTCTTCACGGCTAAAGTCGTTACGCGAGTCAATGATATCCGTGCGGCGCTCGTCACCAAAGTTATCACGAATCTCAATCAGCTCATTAGAGATAATGGTCATCAATTTGTCAAAATCGCCCAAGATCGACTCAAGACGGGCAATCTCGCTTAACAAATCCTGATATTCTTCAGTCAGTTTGTCCTGCTCAAGACCCGTCAAACGGTGCAATTGCATCTCTAAGATGGCGTTGACCTGATCGAGCGACAAGCGATAACGCGCTTCTTCGGCAATCAAACCAAATGGCTGCTTGGGGTCTTCGCCTTCAATAAACTCAGGACGCACCGATTGGCTGCCTGCGGCAGTAAGCATCGATACCACGCTGCCTGAGCCCCACGTGTTGTTCAGCAAGCTCTCACGCGCCATACCGCGGTTGGCAGAGACTTTGATGGTTGCGATGATATCATCGATATTGGCCAGCGCCACGGTCAACCCTTCAAGCAAATGACCACGGACGCGTGCTTTGTTCAATTCATAAATGGTACGGCGGGTCACCACTTCTTGACGATGACGCACAAAAGCGGCGATCAACTGACGTAAGGTCAACAGCTTTGGCTGGCCATTATCAAGCGCAACCATATTGATGCTAAAGCTCGATTCAAGCGGTGTCTGCAAAAATAAGTTATTAACGATAACCTCTGCCGTCTCACCGCGGCGCAAATCAATGGCGATACGCATGCCATCTTTATCCGACTCATCGCGAATCTCGCTGATGCCTTCGATTTTTTTGTCGCGTACCAGCTCAGCAATGCGCTCAATCAGTTTGGCTTTGTTGGTTTGATAAGGAATTTCGGTAAAGACAATACGCTCACGATCGCGGTTGACGCCCGTGTCACTCATCGGTTCGATATGATAACGACCGCGTACGTGCAAGCGGCCTTTACCCGTGCGGTAAGCATCGACAATGCCTGCGCGGCCATAGATGATGCCGCCTGTTGGGAAGTCAGGGCCTGAGATGTGCGTCATCAGCTCCTCGCCCGATATTTGCGGATTTTCCGCATACGCCAAGCACGCATTAATGACTTCAGTCAGGTTGTGCGGCGCCATATTGGTTGCCATACCAACCGCGATACCAGTGGCACCATTTACCAATAGGTTAGGCACGCGCGCAGGCAAGACGCTTGGCATACGCTCAGAACCGTCGTAGTTGTCTTCCCAATCGACAGTATCTTTGTCCAAATCAGCAAGCATCTGATGGGTCAGCTTGGTCATCCGTACTTCGGTATAACGCATCGCTGCCGGTGGATCATCATCGATTGAGCCAAAGTTACCTTGACCATCAACCATCGGATAACGCAAGCTAAAGTCCTGCGCCATACGCACGATGGCATCATACACGGCGCTATCGCCATGCGGATGGTATTTACCGATGACATCACCGACCACACGCGCCGATTTTTTGTACGGCTTGTTATAGTCGTTCGACAATACGTGCATCGCGAACATCACGCGGCGGTGTACAGGTTTGAACCCATCACGTACATCAGGCAGCGCGCGCGAGACGATCACGCTCATCGCATAATCCAAGTAGGATTGCTTTAATTCATCGACGATGGCAATAGGACTGACCGAATCGCTCATATACACTCCTTCATTGACCCCATTTCCAATGATTTGCCGATTTGGCTATTAGCAAGGCTCATACAAAAAGACAGCGGCACCAACGCGCCGCTTGAGCTTTTACACAAGCCATCTAAAAGCATCGTAAAACCTGCCAAACCACTGGAAAATGACGATAATTTTAATGGTAAATAAAAGAAGCTATTTTAGCACAAATTTGCCCATTTAGGGGCATTTGAGCGTCATTAACCTCAAGCAAATCAGTCCGTTAATGTGGTTGGCAAGGCTGCTATAACAGCGATTTATTACCTTGTTGTGGATATGGCAAAATTGCGACTGATTTGGAGGTATGGTGAGTTAACACCTCAGTCAAACTGCTTTGAGATACTAGGACGTGTCATCACCGTATAAACACTTTGCGCTTGGGCTTGTTATACATCATAAAAAAACAGCGCAACGACCCATTAGAGACCGCCGCGCTGCTGGCTAACTTATTGGCTTGTGCATTACGGTTACATCGTGGTGGTGGTGTCAAAATTTTGATCAAAGAATTCACGGGTGGCCTGCGTACACGCGCTACTGACCAAGCCGCCGTGGTATTTACTCAACACTTCAGCAGCTGCGGCTCTTTCTAATACAGCTTGATCGGTTACCCCCGCTGCCTTTGCCTGAGCAATTGCACTATCACTGGTAAAAGACAAACTCTGCGCAAATCTACTTTGAATGTTACCTGTGACCATGTTGGCATCCCACTGATTCATTGAAGCTTGACCAATCAAACTTAATACAGACTTCCCTTCGCGGCTATCGTCCGCCATGTTTGTTACATCAACATCAAGTACCGTGACGTTTAGATTGGCATTCGTTGCCATATTCGCTTGCTGCAATATAGTGGCCACTAAACCTGTGTTTAAATCGTAATAAACCGTGGGATCTTGATTGCCCCCGCAAAGCAGCGTTGGCATTTGCGGCATATAACCGCGCAAGTCGTTGTCTTTAAGCGCTTTACGCATGTTGTTCTGCGGATTCTCAGCAGGCATAGCCTCATTCATCACCGTTGGGTATGCATTGTCAGGCTTGGCCTTAGCATCAGTTATAAAAGCAGTGCGAAAATCTGTTTTGATCAGATAGTTATTGTCGTCGAATCCAAGCGCGAAAAAAGAGTCAGCGGGAATAGCAGGTAACACATTTAAGACAGGATTATCTTGTGGGCTTTTCTCAAATAATGCAAATTCAGGTAGCTTGTTCGCGGCAACGAGTTCAGCAAAACTGAGCAAACTTGGCAACTGGGTACTGGCATAATCAGGCTGAAAAACATCGGTTGGGCTGCTATAGATATTGCCATACTTTTTTTGCATACCTTCAGCCAATAGCGGTGCAAATCGAGTCGCGCCGATATTAACGTTACCGAAGAATATCGCATCACCAAACGCTGCCAAAGCATACGGCCCTGACGATGGTGCGATGGCCGTGACAGGACGGTTTTGCTGCTCAAGCAATCTGGCCGTTGCCATCGCTACATGACCACCCTGAGAGTAGCCACTGACAAACAATTTTCCCGAGTCGTCAATGTTAACGTAGTTATCTGCATTGGCGCGTTGCTGACGCATGATAATGGTACGCGCGCTGTCTAATGCCGCGACCATATCTGCCGATTGCTGATCGGCAACCAAATAAGGATGGTAGTCCAGTTCTGAGTCGTCATAGCCCGCATAGTTGGGCGCGACCACGATATAGCCTTGCGCCGCAAAGTTGGCAGCAATCAAGTTGGCCTCCGAGGCAGCGGCATTTTGCCCATTGCCGACTTGAGCAAAGTCATATTGCTTATCAGTAGTGGTGCCATGAGCATAAAGTAAGATTGGGCGATCACCTTGGCAGTCGGCTGTGTCACCTGTGGGCAGCATGAGTGCCGCCGTGGCGTTGGTATTTTCACCCGCCGCCCCTTTGACAGGGTAACTGACTTTTTCAACCGCTACGCCGCATTTTGCATTGGGTGTGGCGCTGCCTACTGGGGTGATACTGCTGTCAATTTGGCCTGCGCTAAAAGTCTGTATCGACTGAGCGTTTACCAAGTATTGTACGCTGGTATTGTCATTGTCATCGCCGCAAGCCGTCAGTAGCAAAGCACTGGCAATCGACACTGACAACAGGCAGCGGGTCGTGACTGGGGTACTGATAGGAGTACTGAAGTTGGCCTTATCAGCGCGATGGCTGATCGCTCTTTTGGTGGACTTATTGAATATGGTCATCATGCTATCCTTAGCAATTATTATGGGTAAACGCAGACGTGACAGGCGGCCTGCTGACTTTATTTTATGTCTCATACCTTACTGTTTATACCGCAAACTGTTATGAAAAGCTACTGACAAACATGTAAGCGACTGTCACGTTTATCGGTCGTTATGTAGTCGTCATTGTGAACCTTTCAGGCAACAATGACAGTAAGTGTCCAAATATAGGCCGCATCTGATAGGTCGATACCTGCTAAAAAACGTATCGAAGCATAGTAAGAAAAGCACAGTTATTGTAGACAAAGCCGCTGTAATCGCTACACTAGGCGTACTTTGTATGTGACCGCTGCGCGCAGCCCTGCATGACTTTTTTATTGGATAAATAGGCATTGATTATGATGGATATGTTTTTGGCACTTTTATGGATAGTGGCGATGGTGCTATATAGTTTCTCTAGTGACTATGCCATCAGCTTCCCCAATCATACGCAGCGCGCGCTACCCTTTGTACGTTGGGGCTCGCTATTACTTGCCATGGGATTGTCAGCGTATTTGGCGATGGCCTACCAAGACAATTTGCAAGGCAACGGTATTTGGGTGTTTATCGTGGTGGTTTTTGTCATCATCACCTTGGCTAAGCTGGTGTTCAAATGGGTGATCAACAGACGCCTAAAATCATAACCGCTGGCGGTCGCCACATACCAATAGACGGCCAAACGACACTCACCTTTGAATGTGTCGTTGCTCCCGCTTAATCCCATCAGCCTTTTTTTGATATAAAGCATCTGACTATGAACTCAACCTCTTTGACCACCGCGTGGATTGCCTTGATTGTCGCAGGCTTGTTTGAGGTTGGCTGGCCTATCGGCTTTAAGCTCTCCTCCTTACCGCAGTACAAAATACTGGGCTGGATCATGGCTGCTACGTGCCTTGGCATCAGTGGTTTTTTGCTGTGGTGGGCGCAAAAGTCCATCCCCATTGGCACGGCATACGCGGTATGGACGGGCATCGGCGCGGTAGGCACCTTCTTAATGGGCGTTTACTACTTCGGTGATAGCGCCAGTATCGGCCGCTTTGCGGGCGTAGCCCTGATTGTACTGGGATTAGTGACGCTAAAACTGGCAGAAAACGCCACCTAAAAACTTGTACAGCGCTTACAAAGCCTCACTTTGGCACTGTTTTACACCAGCTGATTTTTGTTATTCACTGTTTTTCATCATCAATAGATAAGATATGTTATGACTCATGCCGACAAACCGATAACCACACCAGAAACCACGCCAGATGATACCGACACCATGCCAACCGAGCCGCGCGCTGACCGCAGCTTTGACAACATCGCCGATCATTTTGAAAAAAAGGTCTATGGTGGTCTAAAAGGTGAGATACGGCTGGCGGTGCTGCGCCGTGATATTGTCGCTTATGCTAAACAGAGGCAGCAGCAACTGGGGCGACCATTGCGAATATTGGATGTGGGCGCTGGCTTGGCACAAATCGCCACTGAGCTTGCCGCCAGTGGTCATACGGTGGTGATTAATGATA
Organism: Psychrobacter sp. PSi21; assembly: GCF_054960615.1. NCBI lineage: Bacteria > Pseudomonadati > Pseudomonadota > Gammaproteobacteria > Moraxellales > Moraxellaceae > Psychrobacter > Psychrobacter sp. PSi21. Next base: position 19,761 of record NZ_JBHNYR010000023.1, on the reverse strand, counting down.
TTTCAGCCAATATGCTGGCCAAAGCCAAAGACCGCGTCACCCATCAACCCGTGGCAGCGGCCAACATCACTTGGCATGTGTGCCCTTATCAAGATCTTGAAGACAAGTTGGCAACCGAACAAGGATTTGACTTAATACTGTGTCATGCGCTACTGGAGTGGTTGGCAGAACCTGCCGCGATTATGGATTTTTGTGATCGTCATTTGACCGCTGAGGGCACGTTGTCTTTGTGTTTTTATAATCCCGCAAGCTTTGATTATCGCAATTTGATTATGGGCAACTTCAATCTGCTCGACCGCCTACTCGATAATAATGACTACAAGGCCGATAATATCAAAAGCCTAACGCCCAATCATCCTGTCGCCAAAGAAGAGGTTGAGGCGTGGCTGCTGGCTCATCAATACCGCACTCTACGCAGTAGCGGACTGCGGGTGTTTCATGATTATGCGCCATTAAAGCGCGGCGGTCATAACGACCCTGATGCCATTGTCCGTATGGAGCTGCGCTATTCAGGACAAGAGCCTTACAAATGGCTTGGGCGCTACTTACATATCTTGGCGGCGCGTGGCTGAGCGCTGATCATACTCTGACCACATGGTGGCATTGACGTTTTTTTCATCAAAAACCACCACATGCTCTAGCATCGGCAAAATTCCAATACGCGAGCCGATCGGGTGGTTGTGATGGCTGGCCACCAGTGCCAATATCAGCTGTCCGTCATCAAGCTGCAAGCGGTATAAATAGTTGGCACCGCGAAAGACGCGGCCAATCACCAAAGCCGTCTGCGTACTGTCGTCATCATGAACGATGTCATCAGGACGCACGAGCACTTTGATCGGTGTGCCATTGGGATAGTCATAACGGCAGTACTGCGGCTGCTCGTTGTCATCGAGTACTTCCCTTCGCCGATAAATATCGCCAAGCGCTGTCTCGACATGGCCTTCTTTAATGATGCCATCAATCATCGCACCCTCGCCCACAAATTCAGCAACAAAGGGACTGACTGGCTCGTGATACAGCTCACTTGGGGTTGCCCACTGTACCAAGCGGCCTTGGTGCATCACTCCCACCTTATCCGCCAGTGCAAACGCTTCATTTTGATCATGAGTGACCAAAATTGCGGTGGTATTAGTGCGCTTTAAGATGTCACGAACGCTCATCGCCAATGACTCTCTGAGCACCACATCAAGGTTTGAGAAGGGCTCATCTAGCAATAATAACTTGGGCTTGGGTGCCAGCGCACGTGCCAGCGCTACCCGCTGCTGCTGACCACCTGAGAGCTCAGAGGGACGTTTGTCTGCATGCTCGGTAAGCTCAACCAGACTGAGCATCTCTGCCACACGGGCAGCTTTGTCTGCTTTAGACCAGCGATTGAGACCAAAAGCAATATTTTTGGCCACGCTGAGATGACCAAACAACGCATAATCCTGAAACACCATGCCCATGCTGCGTTTGGCAGGCGCCAGTGCAAAACTGTGCTGCGTGGTCTGCTCGGTCAAGCGCTTGTCCTGCAACGCAATTAGCCCCTGACGCGTCGGCTCTAACCCCGCGATGGCACGCAAAGCAGTGGTTTTACCGCAGCCGCTATAACCCAAAAAGCAGCCGATTTCTCCTTGTGCTAAGCTCAGTGATAGCCCATCGACTACGGTTGTTTGCTCATACCCGACCACCAAGTCTTCGACTCGAAAATAAGGCATCTTGGTCGAATCATTATCAGGGTTCTCTGATGAGTGGACACCGCGCTGCCCTGTGGTCGGCTGACCATGCTTAGGTGCTGATGGTACAGCAGGCATCGCTGTACGGCCTGCGCCGCGCGCTTTGGTAGTCGTCGGGTGCGCAGGATCTGAAGCGTCGGTTGGGTCGTTCACAAGGTCAGTATACATAGACGGTACCAATACATAATATCAATAGACAATCAATAAAGCAGACGAAAAAGCGGTTAATCACTCATACAATAGCACATCGCAGTGGTAGCCAGCATAGCGCAAGGCAGGTAAGCTACCCCGTTTTGTCACTTTGGCGCAGCAGCACCCAGACAGGAATAAGGCCAACCAAGACGATCAAAAGACTCGGCAACGCCGCGCGTCCCCACATGCCCTCACTGGTCATCTCAAACACCCGCACCGCCAGCGTATCCCAGCCTTGTCTGCGCGTCATTAAGGTAATCGGCATCTCTTTCATCACCTCAACAAACCCCATCAGCAGCGCGGTCAGTACCCCAGGGCTGAGCACAGGCAGTACCACGTGCCGCCAGCGCTGAAAGGGGCTGTCACTCAGCAGCCGAGCGGCGGCTTCTTGATTGACCGTCAAGCGCTGTAATTGACGATCCACTGGCTGAAAACTAACGGTCATAAACCGCGTGGACAAGGCCAGCAGCATCACAACCACACTGCCTGATAGCATCTGATGCGAGGTAATGCCAAATGCGATCAGTTGATTGTCCAGCCAAGCAATGGGAATAAACACGCCCACCGCCAGCACCGTACCCGGCACCACATAGCCCAAATTGGCCAACGTCGCCATCAGATTGGTTGACTTGTCTGGATATTGGCGCTTAATCCACGCAATAATGATCGCCAACACCGTAATAAATGCGGTCGTCATGCTGGCAATCAATAAGCTATTAATGACAAAGTCGATATAACGCGCATCAAAATCTTGGCGAAAATTCATTGCTGTCCAATAGACCAGCTGCAAAAAAGGAATCAAAAACGCCAGTAAAAACACCACACTACACAACAGCGTCATGCCCAGCTTGGCAGGGGTACTGACCTCCAAACGGCGATTATTGCCTTGGCTCATCGCTTTGCCGCGCTTGGCTTGCCAATACTGCTCAAACAGCACCACGATAAATACCACACCGATCAACAGCGCCGCCAATTGCGCGGCTGTCGTTAAGCTAAAAAAGCCAAACCATGCTTTATAAATAGCGGTGGTAAAGGTATCGACATTAAACACCGATACCGCGCCAAAATCGGACAACGTTTCCATACTTGCCAGCAGTAAGCCGCCCAGTATCCATGGCATCGCTTGTGGTAGCGCCAACCGAAAAAACACCTTCCCGCGTCCCAACCCCAGCATTTGGCCTGCTTCGATGGTGCGCCGCCCTTGCGATAAAAATGCCTGCCGCGCCAGCAAATACACATAAGGATAAAAGGCAAATGACAAAATCAGCCCCGCACCCCATACATTGCGCACCGACGGAATCGCCGCATTGATACCCAGCTCACGCAGTCCTGTCTGCAGTGGCCCACTAAAATCGACAATACCGACTGTCACAAATGCCAGTACATAGGCAGGTATGGCAAGCGGCAACATCAACGCCCACGCAAAAAAGCGCTGACCGGGGAAGCGGTACATACTCGTCACCCATGCCAACGACGTACCAATACTGCCAGCAATGACCGTTACCATCATCAGCAAAATAGCCGTATTTTTGAGCACTTGTGGCAGCACATAGTCGGTCATGTGTGTCCAGATGTCTGCCACAGGCTGCGTCCATGACATCAGCACAATGACAATTGGAATCAGCATAAACAACGAAATCAGCCCGAGGACTGATTTGGAAAAAACGCGCGTACTGACCGTACGGTCGCGACTGGTAGACGAGTGTTGCTGACCGCGCTTATATATTATCTCATCGCCAGCGGACGCTTTTGGCAGTGTCTCCATAATCATATTACCGTGTCAGACGCATTAAATCGCTTGGGACTATTAGAAATGAGGCTATCAAAAATGGGGCTATTAAAAATTTGGGCGATTTTATCATGCATAAAACCGCCCATGTACGTTATCTTATCTGTTTTATCAAAAGCTTATTTGTAGCCCGCTTTATCCATCATTTGAATCGCTTGGGTTTGCAGTGCGCCAAATTTTTGTACATTGATATCATCAGGCTTAAACGTGCCCCATGATCTGAGCATATCTGACTCATCAACGCCCTCTTTTACAGGATATTCTTTGTCAGAGCTGGCATAGATGCCTTGTGCCTCATCGGAGGATAACCATTCCATCAGCTTGAGCGCGCCATCTGGATTGTCCGAGCTTGCTGTCACGCCTGCACCTGAAATGTTCACGTGCGTGCCTGTGGTGTCTTGGTTGGCCCAGAAAATTTTCACTGGGAAATCAGGCTTTTCATCAAGGATACGACCATAATAATAGCTGTTGGCGATACCCACTTCACACTGACCTGCAGCGATCGCCTCTAACATGCTGGTATCATCGCTAAACACATCCGTCGCTAGGTTGTCTACCCAGCCGCGAATGATGGCCTCGGTTTTTTCAGCGCCCAAATGCTCAATCATGCTGGCAACCAAAGACTGGTTATAGACTTTCTTTGACGTACGTAAGCACAGTTTGCCTTTCCATTTTGGATCGGCCAAATCGGCGTAAGTGGACAACTGATCGGCATTAACCTTGCTTGGGTCATAAAAGATCGTCCGCGCACGTAGTGACAGACCCGTCCACAAGCCTTTAGGGTCACGGTATTTGGCAGGTACGTTGCTTTCAAGCACGGTTGACGCGACCGGCTGAAGTAGGCCTTGCTGCCCAGCTTGCCACAAGTTGCCCGCATCGACCGTCAAGATCATATCCGCTGGCGTGTTTTTGCCTTCTGCTTGCAAGCGTGCCATTAAAGGGCCGCTTTTATCAGTGACCAGCTCAATATTCACGCCTGTTTTTTCAGTATATTTGTCCAATAGTGGCTTGATTAACTGCTCATTACGTGAGGAATAAATGGTCACGGATTGACCCGCAGCAGTCCCGTCGGCGGTGGTTGCTACGCCTTGCTCAGTGCTGGTATCAGCAGCACTATCAGTGCTCTCAGCTGGCGTTGATGCATCGTTACAACCTGCAAGGCCAAGCATCGCGCCAAAAATGGCAACCGATAAAGTGAGCTTGGCTGGGGTGCGAGACGGTAAAAAGGCGGCAACCGCATTCGATGACATGATATTCTCCAAAGTAGTGAGGCACGTAAATAAAACAGCAGTAGATAGTGGTGGTTACACAGCCGTGACAAGGCTGAAAACCAGAAGCCACATACTAATAGAAATGATAGTAGTTATCAATACATTTATCGATTTACCATCCACTGGTATAAATGGTTATCTTTGCATCTGTCATTATTCAGGATTCTGCAGCAACCACCTGCCAAGCAAGACATTGACAGCTGCTTCTGTACGCAGCACACGCTGCCCCATGCTGACCGCTTGACAACCATGCTGGGCAAACAGCGCAATCTCATAGTCTATCCAGCCGCCCTCAGCGCCAATACACAGCACATCGGGCAGTGAGTCAGCGCTTGATTGCTGCAAATACTCAGAGAAAGACGGTGCGTCATAAGGATGGGCAACGATGGCATGACGTTTGATCCAGCTTGCCAGCTCATCTTCGATAAACGGTTTAAAGCGCTTTTGCAGGGTGATGCGCGGGGCGATGGTATCTACGCCTTGCTGCAAGCCTTCGGTCACAAACTCATCCAAACGGCGCAGTAGCGGACTTTGCCAATAGCTCTTTTCGGTGCGATAGCTATTAATCAAAATAATATCGCGCACACCCAGCGCGGTCATATCCATAATCAAGCGGCGTAGCACCTTGGGACGCGGCAATGCCAAAATCACGGTCACATCAAGCTTGGGCGGCGGTGCACTTGTGAGTTGCACTGCACTAAGCTCAATACGCTCAGGGGTGATGTTTTCAATCACGCCTGTACCCAGCTGCCCACCAAATTGGCCGATTTTTAGCTGATCGCCCACTTGTAGTCGCAGTATTTTTTGTATGTGTGCTAGGTGTTCAGGGTTATTGATATAAGCGGTTGTACCTGTCTGTCTGGAAGAAAAATGCGCGGCAGGTAGCAAAATACAGTTCATAAAGTAAAGTCACAATTGGGGTGTATAGAAATTATAGTACGTGATACAGATAAAGCAGCAGCAATCAACATGGCATCAGCGCGTTATTTTATGTCCCACGCTATGCTCAATAATCTCTGTTATTAAGGCCATCTGGTCTGTCAGCACCGATTGCTGCTGCTTGGTTAAGTCAGCGCCTGCCTGCCCCGCCTTAGCAGCAAGACATGGGTGACTGAGCCAAAAATGCAGCTGCACATAGAGTAAGGCATGATCTTCGCTATGATCGCTGCCATCTTCTAACAAGACGGACGCGTGATTGTCCATTTCATCAACAGCTTGCGCACGATAAAAAGTATTGTGCGGTTGAAATAACGCGCCAACCCCTGCCAGCGCGTCCACGACACTTTGGCAGGATTGAGTATAGTGCCCCATGAGTATGGGCGTGGCGACGCTGGCAGGCTCAACAGGATTGTGCCCGCCAATATCGACCAGAGACCCACCGACCAATGCCACATCCGCTTTGGCATACCAGTGCATCAGCTCACCCATGGTATCGGCCAGATAAACTTGAGACTGTGCGCCATTTTGGGCATCGAAGTCATCACCTGTGCTGCGCCGCGCCATAGACAAGCCCGAATCTTGTATCAGCATAGCCACTTCATCAAAGCGCTCAGGATGTCGCGGCACGATAATCAGTTGCGTGTTGCTCAGCTCGGGGGTAGCCAACAACTGCTGCTGCAATGCCAGTGCAGCGGTTTCTTCGCCTTCATGCGTGCTGGCAGCCACCCATATCGGGCGATGGTCTGCAAGGGTTTTATTTTTGTCACTATCAGCTTGGGTTGGTAATGGATTTTGACTGGACTGATCATCAACCACAGATACCGCTTTAGGAGTATTGATCACCCATTTAAGCGAGCCTGCGACACACACTTGCTCATTGGTTGCGCCCAACTGCTTAAAGCGGGTGGCCGAGTCGTCATCTTGGGCAAGGATACACGTCAGATTTTGCATCATACTGCGACTGACCGCACCGATTTTTTGATAGCGCGCAAAAGACGCTGACGACAGTCGCCCATTGACCAAAATACTAGGGATCTGCCGCTGGTGCAGTATTGCCAAGCTATTGGCCCACAGTTCAGTCTCGACAAACAACGCTGCCACAGGCTGCACATGATCCAAAAAGGTGTTGATCACCTCAGGTGCATCTACTGGCACATAGCTGTGCCCCATACGACCCGCAGCAATATCATCGGCAAAACGACTGGAACCGCGCGCATAGCCCGTTTGTGTGGTATTGGTCAGCCACACGCGATATCCTGCCGCCAATAAACGATCCAGTAGCGGCGCGACGGTATTGGTCTCGCCCAAAGACACCGCATGGCACCAAATCATAGGGTGCTGCGCGTCATGCTGGGGTACTGGCGGATACTGCTTACCAAAGCGCTGCGCCACCTCTTGCTGATAGTTATCACGCTCACGAGAGCGCCGCCACACTTGCAGCCGATAAATCGGTTTTAAGCTGCGAATAACCAGACGATAATACCAAGGCGGCGTACTGACAGGATGCTTGAGTGATGGCGGTATAGAAGAAGATGGCATGACAGCGCCCAACATAATAGTGAAAGATAAAAAAACAGACACACGTTATTTCATAGGCTATTTTGATAAATAGCCCCAAAAAAACGCGCTCAGTGTACCGCAATTACGCACAAAACCCTACTGAGGTGAGTCATGCGCCTAGGGCGTGTCATCATAATAACGACTACCTATCGATAAAATTAAACCGAACCCATAAAAACGGATCACACAAAAATAAGCAGCAGTAGCGCCATGACAACCACAAAGCCGATCAATAATTGATAACGCTTCACACTCGACTGCTCTTGCCGTTTGGTCGCCATCAGTGACTCCGCTTGCTGCCACTGAGCCACCAGCGTCGCCGCTTCAGCATGACCATTTTTTGCCGCTTGCTCCAACCAATATCGACCTTGATTGACATCCTGAGTGACACCAAGACCTTGATAATATAAACGGCTTAAAAAACGCTGGGCGCGTGGGTCTTGCTTGTCCGCAGCAGTTTTCACATGTGCCACGCCAGCACTACTAGCTGCACCCTTATCCTCACTTAAGCCCTCAGCCAGCAGCTCATACATCGCCAAACGCAGCATCGCACCAGTGTGGCCCGCATCAGCGGCGCGTTGCAGTTGCACGAGTGCCTGCTTACGCGCGGCTTGATGCGCCGCAGAAAATGCCACTTGCGCCCGAGGTTTGTCTTGCTTGGCAATATGCTGTTCAAATTGATCGAGTACTTTTACCGCTTTTGGATAGTCCTGTACGCCCGTACTTTGCCCAACCTCAATAGTGTTCAAATCATTAAGTAGCTGAGTATATGGCTCAGGCGTGGGTGAATCGGCCTTAACAGTAGATGATGCGGAGGGCATCGACAGCGCAGCTGAATGTGTTGACTCAGCTGGCTTAGTTAACATCGTTGGGGCCGTTGAATGGATATTTTGAACAGATACATTTGATAAGGCGGCCTGATTATCGACCGCTGGTGTTGTCGGAGTATTGGTTGTGCTGGTCGAGGCTTGAGGCGCAGGCTGCATAGAAGCCGCTGTCGTATCAGTTTTTGGCACAGGCATTTGAGGTACTTTGGCCGTGTTAATAGCCACTGAATCCGAGCCAGCCGCAAGTATCTTGGACTCGGCAGGCAAGCGCGCAATGACCGCTTGATACAGTCCCCCCGCCACTGACCCACCTTGCACTGCTTCAAACTGGCGATCAATATTGCCAAACAATCGCAGACCAATCGGCTCTAACGCGAAGAACACATTATCAGCAGTTTCGATTCCAGCCACTTTATATACCACCGCCATATGCTGATAAAAATCATCGCTAACCAGCGGCAATTGCGGATAGCGACTGCGCAGCTCAAACTGACCATACCAGTGCGGCGCATGTTGCCACTGTACTGCCAACACTCGCCCCGCATAAAACGCTAAAAACAGCAGCAAGTTACGATATGGATCTTGCGTCAACAGCCGCGCCTCGTCCAGTTGCTCTGCTTTACTCAGCTCACGACGAACCTGCGACAACAAAGTATCCAGACGCTGCAAACTGACAAGCGACATATCGAGCTGGCAAGCATGCACCTGCGCCTCATAAGCAATGCCGCCTGCCACTGGAAGCTTGGCGACAAAATCCTGCCAGTAGCCATCAGCGATATAATCTAGCGGAGTTTTTGCAGTAGACACCTCAGACATGATGGATTCGTATCCTTTTTATTTTATAAGCAGTTATTTGTGAACAATGATAGCGCCTGACTATCATACCTCAAGCATACATCACTCAGCGCGCCAATATAAACAGGCCTTTGTATTGGCTTTTTAGACTATATAGGCAGAGCTTAGCCTAGGGCGTGTATTCATCTTCATAAAAATCTAAAAGCGACACTACAATAATGGACTAAACAAACGAATCGCATTATCCAGCAAACGCTGTGAGCTTGGACGATATTGCCATTCATCAAGCGTCAAAAAGACGCAGCTTTGCAAATACGACTCTTGGCATTCGGCAATCTGCGCCACCATCTCAGGGGTATAAATGGCCAAGCTCACCTCCATATTCAAGTAAAAACTGCGCATATCAATGTTAACCGTACCAAATAACGCATAATCATCATCAATTACCACCGTTTTGGCATGCAGCAATCCGCCTTTAAAGAGCGCAATATTTACTCCCGCTTCTAGCAGCTCTTGATAGTAGGCTTGGGACGCATGTTGTACCAAAAACGAATCCACCTTTTCAGGCACGATCAGCGTCACCTCCACCCCACGTTTGGCAGCGGTACACAGCGCGCCAGATAGTGCCTCATCTGGCACAAAGTACGGCGTTGTCATCTGAATACGATGGTTAGCACGGTGAATAATCGTCACCAACGTGTTATAAATCACATGCGCGGTCACTTGCGGTGCAGAAGGTATCAGCTGCGCCACCACATCATTGACCGCAGGCATTACAGGCACAAGCACGGGGGCGACCGCCTTATCAGTAGGCAAGCTCGGATCAATAGCATCAGCCAGTAGCTGTACGCGGCTGTTCATATCATTGATGGTCGGGCGTGACAGATACAGCTTACGGGTGTAGTTATTGACTCGATGATTGAGTGCGTTTAGATTGTCATTACTCTCAGCCCCAATGTCTGTGACCACCACTTTTGCCATCGCCGTTGCAATACTGAGCGGCTGCTGGCTGACACTGCGCATCATCACATCAATCCACTGGCCTACGTTCTTTTCTTGTTTAAAAAACTTTGGATCGACCAGATTAAAGCTGCCGGTATAGCCAATATACTCATCAATCACCACGATTTTGCGATGATTGCGCAGATCTGAGCGCTTAAATAAGGTCTTAAACAAACCCACAGGTAACGACTGGTGCACAAATACCCCAACCTGTTCCAGCTGTTTGTGCTCAGCACTGTTTATAAAGTTAAACCCGCCCACACTATCGATCAGAATATGACACTCAACCCCGCGTTTGCGCGCTGCCAATAGCGCTTTAATCACATCCAGCACGCGGCCTTTAGGGTAAATGATGTAAAACTCCATCAAAATCCGACTTTTAGCGTTGTTAATATCGGCGGTCAAACGATCAAATATTGTCTGCGTTGAGGTCAATAACTGCATTTGATGATCGGGAAACACTCCAAACCCCGTCCAGCGCGTACCCAAACGACTGACGCCGCGATACTCTTCTGTCAGCAGCTCCTCACCTTGATCAAATACCAAACGCTCACGCGCCGCCATATTATTCATCAGCAGCTTGGCTTCGTCCATACGCTGACGATAGCGACGACCAATCGTCGGCTCACCAACGAGCACATAGGCGATCAGACCTACTAGTGGTAGCGTATACAATACCGCAATCCACGCAATCGCCACACCAATATTGCGCTGTACCGACACGATACGCAGCGTTAGGATGATCATCATCGTAATGTGCAGTATCAGACCCAAGCCCGCAAAGTCACCCCAAGACCATGATGTCATATACTGCTCATGAGCCAACGTATCTATAATGATCCCCTTTATCGTCTGTTATGCGAAAGCTTTCAGTATAGATAATTTTGGCACACATACAATAGCTGACTGTCGAGCATTAACAAAGTCGCTATCTGACTGATAATACTGCTGTTTTGAATTAATTTAAAAAAACATGAAAAAAGTGTTTGACAGGGGTAAGCAAATCTATATAATACACATCCACAGCAAGGGGACTTACTTAGATAAGCCCAGCTGATTAAGTTAACATCGAGTGTGACAGCTGATGTCAACTTAGGAATTAAAAAGTATAACTACTTTGAAGATTCCAGAAAATTCCCTTTAAGTAAGGAATTTTCGCGATACATATAGTTATCGAGTTTTTAGAATTTACGACAATGTAAATTCTCTTGCGCTCGGACGAAGCAGTGCTTCGCTATATCCTCGCTCAGGGTGATTAGCTCAGTTGGTAGAGCGTCTGCCTTACACGCAGAATGTCGGCGGTTCGAATCCGTCATCACCCACCACTTATTAGCTTGTGGTAAAAAAGCTAGACGACTTAAGCAGCGGTAGTTCAGTTGGTTAGAATACCGGCCTGTCACGCCGGGGGTCGCGGGTTCGAGTCCCGTCCGCTGCGCCATATTTAAAACGAATTTAAACGTTACGTTTATACAAGTTTCGCCCCAAACATTAGATTGTTTGGGGTTTTTTTCTTTGAAATTATTCTTTAAGCCTTCATTTGTAAAGGTTTATTATTCTATCTTTAACAGCCCTTAAGAAATAGGATGTTACTTTAATCCTCTCTTTGACATCAACAATATGATGTGCTGATAACACGTTATTCCATAGCTACAGTCAACCTAAAAAAAGTAGTAAGGTTGAATTTGAGCAAGCTATTATAGATTTGATTTATCTTGACTTTATTAGGTCTATTTCTATTTTGTCCCTTAGAAAGCCAGGGGCTATGGAGCCAAAGTTACGGACGCTCAGTAAAGAATATAAGAGTGATATATGGGTCGAGTTGTTTGATGGTGGTAAAAATTACTTACGCCAAGTTGATTTTGCAAACCTATTGAACACAGAGCGTGACACGATGAGTAAGCAGTGCAAGACCACTGTGAATAAGAATCAAAACCAGAATTAATAATATGCGGTATTAAATGCTTGCTTAGTATTGATATTGAAGCTGTGGCTGTTTTTAACATATATCCATTACAAAATAATATGCTTGCGCTGCCTAAGAGAGATAGTCCAGAAGTATAAAACAAGGTAGTCGAATCAAGCTTGTAAACAACTAAACGTCTAAAGATGATTGGAGTACTGAATCCTATGTATGCTATCGAAAAGTATCACTAACGATACTTATATCTCGAGGTTCAAGGCCAAAATTTTGCCCTATCTTTCTGCAAGTATATATAAAAGTATCTCGTTTATCGTCTTGTCTTAGCTAAAATTTCTCGAAAATAAGATTATTAGTTTCTGTTATGTTGAGTTCTCATGTTTGCCGTTTAAAACCAAATATATTCTGTGGTATCTTTAGAAGTGGTTAACGGAATGACGACAGATAAACGTGTAATTGCCTTTGGAAAGCTTCTCTGTGAAATGCGTGAAAAGAAAGGAATGCTTCAAGAAAGGTTGGCAGAGATGGTAGGCATTGACTGTAGCTACATGATTAATATAGAACGAGAAAAAAACTTTAATAAATATTTATTTAAATATCATTGGTATAGAAGTATATCTTAAATTTAGATATGGGCTCATATTAAATTCTATCGTACCAATCAGAAATCAGATCAAAGCAGTCATTCTCTTTAATTCCAGAGGTGCATGCAATAATAGAAAAAAGACTATGGATTTCTAAAGCACTTTTATATGATATTAAATAGTAATTATTCAATTTCTCAAAATTTTTATCTATTTCGTCTATTTTTTTCTTAAAAAACTCGCATATATTTAATTTTTCCGCGTAGTTGCTCTCATCGCATTCGGCTAAAGAAAGAATAAAAAAATCAAATATACGCTCTACAATATCTGAAATTTCTTCAGAAAACCCTCCATAATACTTTTTTTCTTCTTGGTTTATGAGTGCACTACAACCCATCTTGTAATTCGACTTTAATAAATCAAAAGGATAGAAATCCTTACAATCATTCATTTTATCCACATAACTTGAGTAGATAATAGTAAACCCATATTTATCTAGTAGATCCGTAAAACTAATTTCTGAAGAGAAATGATTAGCATTTAAACTACTTAAAACGATCTTTGCAGATTCTTTAAATATACTCCTCGTAAAAAATAGATTGTATTCTAAAATATTTTCTATCAAATAGAAGATATCGTTAATTAGATCCACAATAAAAACTTCTAAATGATCATAGTCGTAAAATAGCTTATTGTAAATATGTAGAAATAATGCCAACAATGCCTCCATGCTAGAAAAATATTCTCTACCATCTTTTTCAGAGAATATTTTTTCTAGACCTGCATCCATAGAGGATACGTATTCTTCAAATTCTTTTTCTGAAAGAGAAAATATATAAAATACTTGCAATAAATCAGTGTGCATTATCTTGGACTCTTGCTGACATGATAGTTAAATGGGGAGTCTATAAAGTAGGAGTAGTCTCCATGAGGGTTGTGTCCAATATGAGGTTCGTGATGATCCATTCTCCATATCTGCTTAGCCTTCCCTTTATTCTTAAAACCAACTCCTATACCAGTAACTCTTCCAGTACCTGAAGAATCATTTACTACTTTTATATCTATACTTCCAACTTTCTTGATTTTAAATTCAAAGTATGGACCCATTGAGCTGGGCAAATAAATTACGTATCTATCAAGTTTTTTAGCATTTTTGCCCAAGTATTTACCCCATGAATCATGTAATAAAATCCCTGATTTACTCATCAAGCTTTCAATAGCTCTATCAATGTTGATATCGTTTCCTATTAAATTACTTCTTGATTGACTATATGCGCGTCTATTCTCAAAATTACTTGCCCCTGAAAAGTTCTGATTCAAAGCTGTTCTGAGCTCTAAGCCAACGAGAAAACAACCTAGAAAAGTTTGAGCTTTACCGGCAGTATAAGCGACTCTTATAACTGTACTGGTTAAGTTTGATGAGCTATGTAACCCTGCCATCATACCACCCAAACTCATATGCCCACTTGGATCAGTATAATAAGTAGGGTTAACATTCGCATACAGATACTTATCCAATGTAGTTGGATTACTAGCTCTACCTTGCCATGAGTCCATCTGCGTAAATCGTCCAGTACATTGCTCTTGGGTTTGTAAGTTGTTCTATTTTTATTGTGGATTGACTATGTCATAAAATATCGTAGAAAATAAAAGCTTTTGTCTCATGCTATTACAGTATTTATATAAAGTAAGAAAAAATTACGAAAATAAAGAAATTAGTTGAACGCAATCAAATTTTCATCATTATCATAAACAAACTCCAATAGACTGCAATATTCTATAGCAGTTATGGGCTCATAAAGAGGCAAGCCACTTAACCTTAGAATTTTTCTACCACTGTCTCTAACGCATGTCCAGTTTTTACCGCTATAATATCCGATAAGGTTCATATCTTCTTCCCTTAAATTATTCAAGGATTCAGAAAAAGACAACTGTACATTCGAATACTCAAGTTTTACTGAGTCATATAAAAAATCAAACTCGTCTACCCATGAATATTCATAAACATTCAAAGTACTAGTAAATTTAACAAGACAATGCTCCATATTATCTGAATGTTTATTTATAGGCACATCTTTACATATATAAGAAACACCTATATCTACTGGTAGACTAAGTATGGTTAAAAGCATCCACAGTACTTCCTCACTACTATTCATATTGTTCCTCCACTGATGCCACCTCATGACATGATAATGGTATGTAGTGGCATAATAAAATTGGACAGCGCATAAGAGGTTATACTACCCTAAAGAGGACAATTAGTATGACAACCAAACGCCGCGAATATACCCGAGAATTTAAATTAGAAGCCGTCAGTTTAGTGATTGAGCATAATCGCAAAGTTTCTGAGGTTGCCCAGTCGCTAGGCATAGGAGTCTCCACCTTAGACAACTGGGTACGCAAATATAAAAAAGAGAAACAAGGCATTGTCCCAACTGAAGGCCTAGCAATGACCGATGAACAGCGTCGGATTCAGGAGCTTGAAAGAGAAATTAGACAGCTTAAAATGGAGAAAGACATATTAAAAAAGGCTTCAGCTCTGCTAGCATCGGACAACCTGAACGTCTATCGTTAATTAAAACACTAGTAGAGCAAGATAAACGACTGAGCATAAGTAAGCTATGCAACTTATTCGATGTAGTTACTACTATGGCATACAGACTAAGCCGATTGATATAGAACGCATTAGGTTAAAAACCTTAATACGTCAGATATTCAATGACTCAAAGCAGTCGGCTGGCGCTCGCACTGTGGTTGCCATTTTAGCCAATAAGCACGAAATAACGCTGACGCGTTATTTAGCGTCTAAGCTTATGAGCCAAATGGGCTTAGTCAGTTGCCAGATCAAGAGTCACAAATACAAACATGCTGATGAAGAACATAAAGCCTATGACAATCTCTTAGACCGTAGCTTTAGACCAGCCGCTCCTAATCAAATCTGGACGGGCGATGTGACTTATGTTCGCATCAAAGGGGGCTGGTGCTATCTAGCAGTGGTGATAGACTTGTTTGCACGGTGCGTGGTGGGCTTTAGCATCTCAGACTCTCCTGATAGCTTTTTGACTGCCTCAGCACTACAGATGGCGTATCAGACGAGACTTAAACCAAGTGGGGTGCTGTTTCATTCTGATCAAGGCACGCATTACACCAGTAAGCAGTTCGCCCAGTCAGTAGCGAAGTGTACACGAATGAAACAAAGTATGAGCCGAAAAGGCAATTGCTGGGACAACGCCCCCACTGAACGCTTCTTTAGAAGCTTTAAGACAGAGTGGATGCCCAAAGGAGGCTACGAGAATATCACTGAGGCTAAGCAAGATATCTGTGATTACATCTGGGGCTATTATCAAACCGTGAGACCGCACAGCTTTAATAATTATTTACCGCCAGTAGAAAAAGAGAAGCGCTACTTTAATCAAAACCTCTTATCAGGTGTCTAAAATTAGTTGACCACTACAATTGGTCGCATCTGCTTTACTATATTTAGCAGTCGATGCGGCGGCAACAGTCTTACCAATGGTTATATTATTGCTAGCCTTAGCATTCACTATGGTTTTTCTTGTTGGTTTAATTGATGCTATGGTAAATGGAATAAAGCCTAGATGTTTCTTGGAAGGCTTAGCAACTGGAGCGGCTTTTACAGCAATAGGCTCTATGGCTGCACTAACAATGAATTTTCTTGCTAGAACCATTTTAACTATAGGGCAACTTGGTGCGCTCAGCACATTGCTTGGAGCTTTATTCTGGCCTGCCAATTGCAGTACTTTAACAAGTGATTGACACAGTTTATTTTTATCACTCTATTACATGCAACTGAAATTTTAATTTTTCAGTTACCCATTAAAAATGTGCGAGTTGAGAGATACAGAATGCTAAATTATTTTTTAGCTACATTCTGGTTAACTTTTTTGCTTATACTCATGTGCTTGCAAAGAAAGATATAACTGAAATCAGACATAGACCCTACCAGAAGTTAATTGGATTTTTGATTGTAGTCAATATGTTTGCAATACTATTCAAATTATAATTGGTAAAATTTACTACAGCAATTTCCACATCTCTAATGATATTAGATATTTTTTGATATACTTTATCAAATCAATAAGCCAATAAAAATACATCCATTGTTAAAAAATACTTATTTATATTAGAAATAAAGAAAATACTTTAAAAAATATTATATTTCAATATAGGGACAATATATTCTAGCATAGTGGATTATTTTATTAACTTACTAGTCATAGAGAAAAGCTCACCGCATATAACCTCTCAAGAGGGCCAAGCTATAGCTTAAATGATGAGCGAGGATACAGCAAGGGTCTGGGAGACCCTTGTCCGAGCGCAAGAGTCAAGCTGTGCTTGGCTGTCCGTCCCTGAGCAACTGTTTGACAATCCTAATACGCCCGAAAAAGAAGCTGATGGTATCAGTACGACAAAAATGCTTAGCCGCGCCGCTCAGAAATACTAGATCCGTAATTTCTCATAAATGAACAACTTCTCTACTGGTTAGCGTAAAATGTATTAAAATATGCTAAACGTTGTGGCTAAATATTGGATAGAACCTTTGCTGTGTAAGGATCCATATCTTAATATACATTAGAATCATTTAATGAAATATGGTTTGATTCCAAACAGTCACTTTGATATATGTGCATATAAAGATGAAGCTATCGTTTTTACCTCTTCAGCTGGTAGTTACAATAAGCCTGGAGCAAAATATATACCTAGCTACGAAAGATGGAAAGACCCTGTACAAAAATGGGAGGCTTATTAACCATGTTAAAATTTATTGAAATCAATATTTATTTAAAATGTGAAAACTTCAATATAATAGTTGAACGTTTTGGCTCTGAGTTTATATCAATATTTAAAAGTATACGCCAAACAAGAATAAAAGATAGATATATTTGCTCTAGCTATAGACTAAATATAAACCTACCCCCTTGTTCTGAAGATAATAAATCAAAACATTTAGATGATATTTCTCACTACCTCGAAAGATTTTATATCCTTAAAGAGATAAAGACTTATTTCGAAGAATGGTCTTGCTTAATGATTATTTATGACCAAAATTTTAACCAATACGACTTATTAAACTTAGATCAAAAAACAATATGTATGATAAGTGATTTAGGTTTAGCTTTACAGTTTCATGTGAATGATTTTTCTTAATGAGATCATACATAAGAGTAAGCCTAAAAGATTATTGTTCAATAAGCAAGCAGGTATCGTTCAGTATCCTTTCTTACCCTATGGTACCTTCTCCACCAACCTAACCCCTGAATATCGCTATGGATTGCCGCTTACTGTAAAAATAGGTGGCGTGGTCACGTATATCGATAAAATACTGCATACCAAGGTTGAAGTAAATAACGATAGAGAAAAGCTCGCCGCCTATAACCTATCAAGAGATCCAAGTCATAGCTTAAATGATGAGCGAGGATACAGGCCTTGAGGTCACTACACAATAGAAAGCCTTGAGCTATAAAAGATGGTTTGGTCCAAGATCGTCATTGATTCGAATAGCAGCACTGGGGTATATATGATTGGAGGCAGGCTTTATGGGGAAATATTAGCAGGCGTAGCTTTTGCATTTGCATTTGCAATGCCAATTTTTTATGGAATATTTTTTAAAGGCGCTTTTACTGTTGATCTTCTAATCGGTGTTAGTGTAGCCATTGGATTATCACAGCTTAACCGAAAAATGCTATTATTTAAAATATGTGGAGCGACAAAATGATGAATAAATACAGTTTCTATTTATACTCTTTATTCCTTTTAGCAGTTGCCATTGCTCTCATCTTTACAAAACCTGATATTAAGGATGTGATTCCTTTCGTAAATTTTTCTTGGATTGGTTTTTCCATTCTAGTTTTCGTAAGACAGGTCACTATAAGAAATATGATATATTTTACATTTATTTGGAGCCTTGTTATTATTTGCCTATTTAGTAAGATTTCATCTTGATAGAATCTACGAAATCAGTATCTCACTTTTAATAAACATCCCTAGTTAAAAAATTTTAGTTTTTGTTGATTTATATGCATTAGACCTATTACATAAGTCGTCGCTAGCCCCTACCGCTTCGTTGATAAAGTTCAGTAAATTGATACTTTTGTAAGAGATCTACTATAGAGGTATCGTCAATCGACCATACTTCAAACACCGTTATTCATGCCCACAGCAGCAGCCATAAACTAAAAAACCAGAGCGATAGGACAAATGTCTCAAATGGCACTACTATGATAATATAGGAACTAAAACAATGATAACCAAAATCATATTACAAGAGCTGATTAATGATGCCTTTGATTGTCAAAATCCAATAAGCTCAGAAACGCTACTAGAAGCTGACTTCAAAGAGTGGGCACACTGCCCACTGAATGAAAATAGTTTGAGAAAACTAAAAAATGGATTGAAGTTTGCTAGTCATGATAAATTTTATGAAAAACTGAACTTTATTGAAGACAATATGATTGATGGCACATTTCGTGAGCCTTTCAGAACATGGCAAGAAATACCAGCATGGTATATAGAGCAATACAGCCTATCTGGTTTATTAGAAATCTCTAAAGATAGGCTCTATTACTACTTACCACAATTTATGACACTGTTTATCAATGAGAATTTTGAAACCATCAAATACTGTAAATACGCAGCATCCCTTGATAACTGGTTCGACCTACTGTTGCCGCCTGAAACTCCTATTAAAGACTTTACGTACTGGCCATTTGATGGTTTGAGTGCTCAGCAGAAGGAAGCGACGGCTTTATTCTTAGCCTATGATTTAGATATGGGTCGTGTGGACTTAGACTATGATATAAACACTGGCTTTACGAATGCATTAGAAAACACTAATGAAGATGATAATGCTTCATATAACTTTTATTGGTTACCAGCGCTTTGATATACCCAATAAATTATTTGATCATACCCTAATTTTTAGACAGTAACTATTAACAATAGTCAAATAAATACAATCAAACTAAAGATTAATTCCTATGGATTACTTAATACTACTAACTCCTATTACATACTTACTCATTGTTTTCCTCAGTTCTAAATTTGAGGTATTTAAAATATTCTTAGTTCCTGTCTTTCTTATCAGTTTATTTTCTTCTTTATATGGGCTTATCATACATATTTGGACTATTTCTCATGGTAAGGTA
>NZ_JBHNYR010000022.1:0-50533 GCF_054960615.1 Psychrobacter sp. PSi21 | reverse complement strand
TACTATTAAACTTTTGACGCCTGATAAATCTCTTCAATTGAGGCATCCATCGTCGCTGCAAACTCTTCATCGCTTTGCTGACGACTCAAGCCTTCGGTAAAGGCGCGTGAGAAGCTGGCAATAATACCAGGGTTTTGCTTAAGCTTGGCGCAAGCATCACTGCGGCTATAACCACCTGATAATGCCACAACTTTTAGCACTTTTGGATGGTCAACGAGTTCTTGATAAAAGCCTGCTTCTTCTGGCAAGGTCAGCTTCAGCATCACTTGCTGGTCGTCACCCAAGCGCTCAAGGTTGTTTAAGATATTGGCCTTTAATAGACGCTCACAGCCAATTTTGTCCGCGCTGTTGATGTCCACTTCAGGCTCAACGATGGGCATCAAGCCTTTGCTGATGATTTGCTTGGCTACATCAAACTGCTGCTGCACCACCAGCTCAATACCATCGACATTGGGCTCGTAGATTACCGAGCGCATTTTGGTGCCAAAAATGGGATAGGTATTGGCTTTATCAAGCAGTGCGTCAAGGTCAGGCATGGGCCGCATCACTTGTACGCCGCTCATTTGCTCAGCCAAGCCTTTGTCCACCTTTAAAAACGGCACAATATTTTTGTCCTGCCACAAATACGCTGCTGTCGACTTGCCATTGACCTGACGATCCATGGTGTCTTCAAACAAAATCGCACCAAGGACGCGCTCATTGTCAAAGCAGTCACAAGTCATGATACGCGAACGCATCTCGTGTACCACATCAAACATGGCTTCGTCACTGTCATAAGCATCACTGCCAACACCATAGTTTTCTAGCGCTTTTGGGGTGCTGCCGCCACTTTGATCGAGTGCCGCGATAAATCCAGTGCCATCTTTGATACGTTGCAATTGCTGTTGGTATTCCATTCTATGAACATCCTATATGGTGAGTAAATAACAAATAAACTATTTTTAAATAACCTTAACATAGGAAGCGCGGCGTGCCTATCTTCTGTCGGTTAAAAATCACCAAAACAACACGCCGACGCAGCTGATCGCCAGCAGTAGCCCCAATAAGTTAATGCGGTTTAAATGCTCTTTAAATACTCCGACCCCGATCACAGTTGCCACTGCAATAACCCCCACATTCATTCCTGTAAAAACCACGCTGGGCGAGTCAGACAGCCACTGATGCGCGCGGATATAGGCGTAGATGTTGCCCATATTGAGTGCCCCAAGCAGCAGCCCTGCCAGCAGCGCCGAGCCTTGCCAGCGCACCCGCATAAGGCACAGATAAATCAATAACAACACTGCCGCCAACGCAAAGCTCAGCCATAGCGTCAGTGGAAATGCCGCGCCTTGTTTGGCCACTTGCTTGAACAAAATATCCACCATACCGTAGCCAGCCCACACGGCAAACAGCCAGAATGGGGTTGAGGCAAACACACTTGTGCGCTTGTCACTATTTTTACTGCTGTTACTTTGGGTTTGAGCAGTGTCATCTGCCGCGTTTATGGCATGAGTGGTAGGCAGCGATTTGGGGCGATATACCAGCGCTGCCAGTGCCAAAAATCCCAGCACCAACCCAAATACTCGTGTCATAGACAGCGGCTCGCCAAACACAATAAAAGCGGCGATGATGGGAATGATCAATGACAAGCGCTGCGCGGCGTCCGTGGCGACGATACCGGCCAGCGCAATCGTACGTCCGAGCACCACAAATAAGGCAGGCAGCAGCACGCCAAGCGCGATGATAATGCCCCACGCATGCCCTAACGTGGCAATGCCACTGGTATCTGGTTTGAGCAATATCCATGTCAGCAAAAAGGCAATGGGATAGCCTGCCAAAATGGTTTGGCGAATGTCTATATGCTTGAGTCGCAGCACTTTGAGCAGTACCGAAACCGCGACGCTACACAGCACCGCTAAGGTCAAATACATCATAAATCTTCACTTGTTGGGCACAAAGCCACATTCTAAGCCCTTGTCATACGGTCATATTCTTGAGCTGATACAAACCAATTGATAAGAACTTTGCTAAAAAAGCAGACGGTAGCAGGCGCTGCCCGTGACGGCAATCTATTTATGCGTGAATACTCATACTCATTTATTCATCCATATGATCATTAAAATGCTAATCGGGCAATATAGGGAAACGCTTAAGATCAATTTACAATTATGTTGCAGGCAGCATTGGCAAGTTTTGCTAAAATGCGATGCTATTTTACTAACATAAGTAACCACGCAAAACCGCCGCTGTTTTGACGTATTATCGCCGCCTATGAACGCTCTCTTTCGCTTTTTTGAATCTCGCCTACCTGCTTTTCCTGACACCCCAATGCCAATACCCCGTCATGGACTGCTGCGTTTTTTATGGGCCTGTACCCATGGCTTGCGCGGCTGGCTGCTGCTGTTTATGGTGTTATCAGCAGGCGTCGGGGTCTATGAGGCCATGCTGTTTGCGTGGATTGGTAACCTTGTCGATTGGCTGGGTGCCTATACGCCGCAAACCTTGTGGGCTGAAAAAAGCGATATGTTGCTGCTGATGTTTGCCGTGTTGATCCTCAGTCCTTTTTGGATTGCTTTATCGTCATTGGTACATTTTCAAGTCATTCAGGGCGTGTTTCCGATGCAAATGCGTTGGCGTTTTCACCGCCGCATGCTTGGGCAATCAATGCAGTTCTATCAAGACGAGTTTTCAGGACGCGTGTCAGCAAAAGTGATGCAAACGGCATTAGCGGTACGTGACACCGTCATGACCATCACCGATATGATGATGTATGTCACGGTATATTTTGTTACCACGGGGGTGATTTTATTTAATTTGGATCGCCTGCTGCTGATTCCTTTTGTTATTTGGTTTGTGCTGTTTGGCTTGGCCATGTGGTACTTTATTCCAAAGCTTAAACGAACGGCGATTATACAAGCGGACGCTCGCGCCTTGATGACTGGACGCATCACCGATGCCTATGCCAATATCATGACCGTCAAGCTGTTTAGCCACTCACAGCGCGAGCTGGGTTATGCCAAATATGCGATGAATCAATTTTTGGGTACGGTGCATGCGCAGATGCGCTGGGTCAGCTATCTAGAAGTGGTCAACCATGCCATCAGTGTGATTTTGATCGGTTCGACGGCGGGTATCGGTGTGTATTTATGGCAACAAGGCAACGTCGGTGTTGGTGCGATTGCTGCTGCGACCGCCATGGCACTGCGTTTGAACGGCTTGACCCACTGGATCATGTGGCAGACCACCAGCTTGTTTGAAAGCATCGGTACGGTACAAGATGGCATGCGTACCTTGTCGGCACCGCAAAAAATTACCGACAAGCCTGATGCACAAACGCTATCGGTGACCGACGGCCATATCGTTTTTGACCATATTGATTTTGGTTATGAAGATGATATGAGCGCTGCCGATGATGAGGGTGCGCGTGTCGATGAGGCGCACACGGCAGGTACCGCGCTGGCCAGCAACCATGTGAAACTGCTCGATGACTTCCATTTGGACATCAAAGCAGGTGAAAAAATCGGTTTGGTTGGCCGTTCAGGCGCGGGTAAATCCACGCTGGTCAATTTGTTATTGCGCTTTTTTGATGTGAATAGCGGTAAGATTTTTATCGACGGACAAGCGATCGATGACGTCACCCAAGAGTCACTACGCCAGCAAATCGGGATGGTCACCCAAGATACGTCCCTATTGCATCGCACCATCCGTGAAAATATCGCCTATGGTCGCCCAGATGCCACCGATGCCGACATCATTAAAGCCGCCAAGCAAGCACAAGCATGGGACTTTATCAAAGACTTGAGCGATGACAAAGGCAACACTGACCTTGATACCCAAGTCGGTGAACGCGGCGTCAAGCTCTCAGGTGGTCAGCGCCAACGTATCGCCATCTCGCGCGTGATGCTTAAAAATGCGCCGATCTTGCTGCTTGATGAGGCCACCAGTGCGCTGGATTCGGAGATCGAGTTTGCTATTACCGAAAGCTTAAACGATATGATGACGGGCAAAACCGTCATCGCCATTGCGCACCGTTTGTCCACCATTGCAGCCCTTGATCGCTTGGTTGTCATGGATAAAGGTCGCATCATTGAACAAGGCAGTCACGAGGCACTGCTGGCACAAGACGGTGTCTATGCTAAATTATGGCAAAGACAAAGTGGCGGATTTTTGGGTGAAGACGACTAAGAGAACTGAGACGTCCCATGCCCACCGACTAAGCCGCTACTGACTAAGTTTTTACTGACAAAGTCGGCGGCTAACAGACACCACCACACCATCATTTACCACGGTACAGACTTCTATCTGCTATCATTTTTGATACCATTATTGACGTTCATCAGTTATATTGAACCATTGGTCATAAATGTGCCGCGACACACCTTAGGGAATCACTGTGCTATGGAATCATTTGCCAAACATCTCGACATTGATGGTCAGCAAGCGCGTTATTATCAGCTGACCGACCTCCCTCACCATACCCACGATGCCCAAAATACAGGCTACCCGCACAAGCGTAAAGCCGCCCATTTTTATGGTGGCAACGGCTTTACCGTGGGTGGTTATTTGCCACTACTGACCGATTTGTCCGCGCAGTTTGATATCAGTGCCCTTGCCCTACGCGGCTATTGGTATGACAAACTGCGCGCCAAAACCATCACCCGTGAGCAAGATGCTGACTGGCTGATTGCTTTTTTGGAGCGTACCCAAGATGGCCCCATCATCGGTATTGGGCACTCCCAAGGGGCAACCGCCACAGCCATCGCCGCCGCCAAACGTCCTGACTTGTTTTCCCATTTGTATTTGATTGAACCAGTGACGTTTACCAAAGCGCAGGTGATGTTTTACGATTTGATGCCGCGTGCGCTTAAAGTGGGACGCGAGCCGTTTAAAAGCACCATCGCCAAACAAACCACGTGGAACAGCGTGAGTGATTTTTATGAGTATTTGCGGCCGCGACGGGCTTTTCGCCGTATTAGTGACGCGCACTTATATACTTTTGCCAAAAATAGCTTGCAGCCGCAATTAGATGGCAGCTACGTGCTGATGTTCTCCCCCGATCAGGAGTTAGCCAACTACTGCGGCACGCCCTATGCCGATAAAGCGCTCAAACAACTGCGCTGTCCTTATACCCTGATCCTTGGCAAACCGACGTTGTTCGTCAGTGATAAAGTCAGACGCAACTGGCAAACTTTTATCCCTGATGAGCGCATCATCATGCTGCCAGAATATGGCCATTTGCTGCCGATAGAAGCGCCTGAGCAATGTGCCCAGCTCATCATGGCTGACCATGTGGCACACCATACTGCTGCCTGAACACAGTGCGGTTATCATCAAAACGGGTATCCGCATTCATCAACAAGCAGCGTGAGACATGCTTTAGGAAGCCCACTATGGCCACGTTATTACCTGCCAACCCGCGCGAAAACTTATTGCCCTGCGATGGTGAGCTGTATGACTTTGGCCTGATTGATTTGCCAGATGACATGTCTGATAGTGACTTATATCAGTACCTGTTGACCACGTTGCCGTGGCAAGCCGATATCGTTGCCTTATTTGGCAAGACTCATGTGACCAAGCGGCAGACGGTATGGATGGGAGATGAGGGTTTAAGTTATCGCTATTCAGGACACACACGACTGGCTCATCATTGGGATCCAATAGTGTTTCACGTGAAACGTATCGCCGAGCAGCAGTTACAAAAGCAAGGGCTACTCACTCATGCTGTAAAGGATCAAACAGTAGATGATGACAGCGGTTACTTTAATGCCTGCTTGCTCAATTATTATCCTTCAGGTGATGAGGGCATGGGCTATCATGCTGATGACGAAAAAGAGCTGGGCGACTGCCCTGTGATTGCCGCGCTGTCGCTGGGTGCAACGCGCAAAATGCGATTCAAGCACCAAACCAATACCAAAACAGCACAGCTGTTTTTATCCTCAGGGCAACTGATGGTCATGGCAGGGGTGATGCAGCAGTATTGGAAACACAGTATCCCCAAAAGCAAAAAGGTGAGTACTGGTCGGATCAGTCTCACCTTTCGGCGGATGCAAACAGTTTAACCCATCATACTTGGCATAAGGCCCATCCAGCATCCATATTATAAAGCAGCGCCAACGTTAGGCTTTACGATTCAAAAAGCGCGCACGGTAGCACTGGTACGCCGCTTCACATACATTGGCCGTGTAGTTGGCATTGACGCCGCCTGCGACGACCGCACCAACAGCGGGAATGAGCTGCGCGGCTTTGGTTTTGACCATGTTGGTCGCCACAGCCGTTGCGGTTTGACGCACGATCCGTGATGCCACTTCCTCATTGACCTTGTTAAAGGCCATCGTTTCTGGGTCTTTAATCATGCTCAAAGTGTCCTCTAACGCCGCCTGCCGCGCTTCAGCAGAGGACGAGGTGGCGACCGCCAGCAGTGACGTGGCAAACAGCTGCTCGCCTTTATCGTTGATATCAAAACCATAATAAGTCGCATAGTCTCCGATGGCACGCAGGTTGGCGGTCATCAGCCCAACCACATCGGCGGGAATACCCGCCCAGCCCACCACCCCTGTGGTGACCCCTTGCGCACTGGTCAGCGCCACGTATTTACTTTTTAGCAACCTGACCTGCTTGTCCACCACAGCGATGGGTAGACCCTTAATATCGGCAAAATCCTTTACAGAATGGCCTGCGATATCATCTGCCTCTTGATACGCTTTTATGGTGTTTTCTGTATTGAGCGTCCAATTGGCCGCGTCACTCAATGCGGTGATGGTTTTTTTGGTGGTCTTTTTGAGTGCCTCTCCCAGTTCTGGCGCGCTCATTATTGCGTCACCTGCTGCATCAATGGGCGTGCTCAGCGCAGCAAGGGTTTTATCCAGCATACTGCTATCTGGATTTTTCCACGCGTCTATCTCGTCACGTACCTGTGCTTCATAGGCGATATGATCAGTGGTGGTCGTATCCGTACGGTTATCCGTTGTCATGATGTGTCCTTTGAGTGCGTTGGTTGATGTGATGATGCTGTGAGGGTGCGTACTGACTCTCTAAGTGCTGCTTAAAATAAACAATCCGTTTTATGGCGTCACAGCCAATACCAATTTGCCAAAGCTGTCGCCTTTTTCGATATCGTGATGGGCAGCAACCACGTCAGCAAGTGGGTACGTCTTTTGTAGATGCAGTGTGATGGTGCCGTCTGCGACTTTTTGTAGGATACGTGCCATGTCTTGGCCACTGGGTTTGGCAGCATACCCTGCTACTTCCAGTTGCTTTTCACTACCAGCCGCTTTGAGCTTATCGACCCAAATGGTCGGCAATACATTAACGCGGCCACCAGATTTGAGCACGCTTAGCGCACGTACGCCAGCCTCCCCACCGACCAAGTCCAGTAGCACGTCAGCTTGCAGATCAGGAAAGTCTTCCTCTTTGGTATAGTCAATCCAGCCTGCCAGCTTGTCAGTATCTATCAGTTGCTCAAGCTTGGCGTATTTTTCTGGTGAACAAATCACGGTGACATTGATATCATCACGCGCCACTTGATCCATCAACAGCTGAATCAGCAGGTGACCAACGCCGCCTGCGGGTGCATTCATCACCACATGTTCGCCTGCTTGAATATCCGCAAAATCAGCAAACTGGAGCGCGGTCAGCCCTACGCATGGTAACGCGCCTGCCGCCTCCATCGTGACCGCTTCTGGCACTTTGGCCAGCAGCTTGGCATCGACCGCCACGTATTCAGCATAGCATGCACCGCCAAAGTTAAGCGCCGCCACCTTATCACCAACCTCAAAATCAGACGCATGACTATGTACCACTTCGCCAGCAACATCAAAACCCAAAATGGCAGGTTGATCATGTTCAAATTTGTTTTTACGAATACTGTCCGCGCCCCAGCCTTTACCTTGGCGGGTCTTGTAATCGACGGGGTTGATACCCGCATAGTGGACTTTGACCAGTACTTGACCGTCATTAATCGTGGGTACAGCCACATCATCTTGATAATGCATGACTTCAGGTTCGCCAAAGTCGCGAATCAATACCGCGTGCTGGGTATCAGGAAGCGATTGTTCTTGAGACATAAAAGATATCCTTATTATTTATTGGATTATTTGATTGTTGATATAACAGTGAAAAAACATCACCATGGCTTAAACCGGAAAGACCAGCTCAGCGCTAATCGGCAAGTGGTCGGACAAGCTCGACCACGGTTTGCCGCTGTGCACCCACGCGCGTCTGATCGACAAATTGCGCACATAAATACGATCAAGGCTCAGCACAGGCAGTTTTGCTGGAAAGGTTGGCTGAAGCTTGCCATGACAGGCCTTGAACACTTCAACCATGCCTAAGTCACCTGCCAGCTTGTCACAGGACATCTTTTTCCAGTCATTAAAATCACCTGCCAAAATCAGCGGCTGATCATCATCAATGGCATGGCGCACGTAGTCGCTGATGGCCTGATATTGCTTGATACGGTCGTGCTCAAATAAATTCAAATGCACACACAGCACCACCAGTGGGCGCGCCCAACCTTCTCGCTGCACCTCGCAATGCAACACACCACGCTGCTCAAGGCGGTTGACGGTGATATTGACGTTGTGCTTGGGGTCAAGGGGAAAGCGGCTAAGTACCGCATTGCCATGATGACCGTTTTGGTACTCTGCATTTTTACCATAGCTATTTTCTAAGTCCAAAAACTCGCCGAACCATTCGTGCTGTGATTGGTCAGGGTATTCGTTGTACTGCATGTTACGTTTGAGATTTCGGCCTTGTACTTCCTGCAAGCACAGCACATCTGAGCCGACCGCCTCAAGCGCTTGAGCGATACCTTGCATTTTGACTTGGCGATTCAGCGGTGACATGCCTTTGTGGATGTTATAGCTGGTCAATACAAACGAATTGGATGTGGTCATAAGTTTGGCTGTCATTAAAAAAGTGAGAAGCATCATCATAACAAAGGCAGACGTCATAGTCTGAAATTCCAAAAAAATGACGTCTCAATGTGCAAAATAGCGCCGAGGGTCACTCATTGTCAGCGCCTGTCATCTAGGCAATGCTAGCCATACGTGTTTTTTAAATAACTGATGATGTCTTTTGACTCAAACAACTTGGTATCGGTATTCGGGTCGATCAGATAAGGAAACTGTAGCTTGCCATCCATCACCTCATTCATGATGCGTTCACGCTTACCACCTTTGATGGGTTTGTATTTTCCGACATTTAGGCGCATGCCAAAAACACCAATGTCTTCAATTTGCTCGCGCGCGACATTATGATTGATATAACCCACTTCAAGCTCGCTCAGCTTTTCACGTACCAAACGGCAAAATGGACTGGCTTCAAAACCGTACAAATGCAGCGGTTCATCAGGCTTACCACGTGCTTGGTTTTTCTTAGGATTGATCGCCTTTACGCCGCGCATCATAGACGCGATACTGGCGGTTTTATTGATGAGCGTGGCATTATCTCCATCAGGATCTTGATATTTTTCTGGGGTCACACCCACTTTGGAGTAGTGGGCAAACAGATGATCAATGATCGCTTGAGAATCTAGTATTTGGTCATCTGTATTGGGATCAAGCAAAAACGGTACTTGTGCCCGACCTGCCATCGCTTTGAGCTCATCACGGTAGACGTGGCCTTTATGCGGACTGGGACGGCTTTCGTAATCAAGATTGAGCAGTGTCATGACCTCGCGTACTCGGCGCGAATAGGGGCAGGCTTCATGCTCATACAATACCAACATCTCATCAGGCTGCATGGGTGTGGGCGTGCCCATATTACCGCGGCCACCACGCAACAAAGTGCTGGCAGTCGCTTGTAGACTTTTGAGCTTATGGCCAAGGGCGTTATTGGGGATGATCATTATTATTTTCCTTACTATAACCAAAAGGTAAAAACGAGGCGCGGTGAGCGAGCGTAAAATATATCGGCTTTGAGGGCTATGGCGTAAAACGTAAAGCGCATTGGCCCGTAATGAACCAATGCGCTTGTAAACGCTCATACTAGGGTAATGACAGCCATCATAAACACAAACGGGTGTCGCCCTTTTTCAACTTGCTATGCCTTATCAGCGCTCAGCAAGTCTTAGTAGCGAGTGACCAACGCAATTGGCTGATCAGCACCCATGATCTCAGCCGGCATAAAGACCGTTTCGCCGCCGTTATGGATCACATGTTCGATGATATCGCCGATCGCATCATCGGTGACACCTTCTGCAGAGGCATCATCGACTATACTCAATGTCTGCGCCGTTTCGTCAATTTCGGCAGGCTGGATGTAGCCGCGACGGACGTATAAGGTTTCGCCTGCGCCTTGATAGGCAGCGCGGTACACTTCCTGCAAGTCTGTACGCAGCATGTCAGCACCGCGAGCCTTGTCAATCTCGCCCATGGCAGCCTCATGAAGTGAGGTGCGATAGCTTTCTACGGCCTCTTGTACGCCGTCAATAATATGCTGCGCTTTGCCTTCATCAAGCTCAGTCACGTTGGTAACGGTTGCAATGATATTTTCTGGACGGTCACAGACTTCTTTATAGTAACCAACATTTTTGATATCACCAACGATCACCAGCGGCATTTTGTGCTCGCCCCACAGCTCTTGGACGCTTTTATCCACTTGGTTAAAGTATTCTTTTAGATAGCTGCTTTCGTTATTTGATGAACGATCCGAACTGCCGTCGCCTGTCATGTATGGGTTGTTGTTTTCAACAGGGAACGGGATGTTCTCCATATGGTCTTGCTTGTCTGAATCTTTATGAAATTCAGCAACCACACGATCATTGGCCGCTTCGATCAAGCGTGCCTTATGCTGGGTCAAGACCACGGTGTAATAATGCACGGCACTGGCCATATCACGGACGAGGTCACGCGTGGCAAAACGGTCTGAAATCACGATGCGCTCTGTGGTATCTATCGGCATACGAACGATCTGTACGTCATCTTCACTGGCGAAGATCGCTAGGGTATCAAGGTTGTAGTTATGATTAAGATCTTCCGTTTTGGCATGGATATTATCTAAAATGGTGGTGGCCGTGTGCTTGTCATATTCTTTATTCAGTCGATCTTCGGTGGCCTTCAACTGGTTTTTTAGGGCAATAGGATCCGTCTCATTGGCGGGGTGCTCACGATGCGTTTTTATAAAGATGCTCACGGCAGGGTTGGCTTTGGTTTCACGTAGGCTTTTGAGTGTCGCTTTCATAGATGTGGTTCCTTGTTTTATTATCATGATGGTTTTTTGATTGTTATTTTTAGCACAACCATTTTTTGTGCTATTGATAAGATGCTATCAATTTCACTTTGCGTGCTATATGGTTGCTTTGCAAGCAAATGATGACTCTTTGTAAGTGTCTTTATCAGTATGATGTCGATCGGTCATGATTCTGACGACAAACTTGTGGTTAAAATCACAAAAGGTGGCTCGCCAAAACGACTACCCCATCGCTGTTTCAGCCGTCCATCGTATAAGGTTGCATTTATACTTGATCATACCCATCTTTTAGATAACGTTTTTACATTACTTTTATAATAACTGGATACTGTTATGACTACCCTTTCCCCCGATTTGCATCTTGTTGATTTTGCGGCAAGCTCACCGGACACCCTCAAAACCGACGTGAATGAGGCGATTGACCATGCCAATGACTTTTTGGATCAATTGAGCGAAGAGGCAGACAATGCTGAAGCAGCATTGGCCGATGTGCTGGCCTTTGACCATCTCAATTTGGCGTTAGATCGCAGTTGGGGCGTGCTCTCCCACCTCAATAGTGTGATGAGTAATGATGACATTCGCCATGTGCATCACGAGCTGCTGCCCAAACTGTCTGCTTATGGTACGCGCGTGGGTCAGCATCAGCCGCTGTTTAACCGTTATGAGGCCATCGTCGGTGATGACGCGTTTTTTGCCGCGCTTGAGACGCCGCGTGCCCGTGCCATTGAGCTTGCCATACGCAGTTTTGAGCTATCGGGTGTGGCACTGCCAACAGAGCAGCAAGCACAATTTGCTGACATTCAAAGTGAGCTGTCTACCTTGTCAGCGAAGTTTTCAGACAACATTTTGGACGCCACCCAAGCCTATGCCCTGCCGCTTGAGTCTGAGCAGCTATCAGGCTTGACCGATAGCGGACTGTCACTATTGGTAGATGCTGGAGAGCAGTATAAGGCGCGCTTGCTAACCGAAAAGACGCACAACCAAGCAGATATCGATGCGCTACCCACGCCTTACTATGTCGCCACGCTCAATATTCCAGTCTATTTGGCGGTGATGACTCATGCTGATGATCGAGACCTGCGTGAGACGCTTTATCGTGCTTATGTGACGCGCGCTTCAGAGTTTGACCAACACACCAATGCCAAAGGCGAATCGCTGAACAATGCGGACAACATGAGCCGTATTTTGCAGCTGCGCGAGCAAAAAGCCGCGCTACTGGGTATGGACAACTATGCTGAAGTATCGCTCTCGACCAAGATGGCCAGCAACGCCGATGAGGTAGAAGCCTTTTTGCGCGACCTTGCCAAGCAGGCTACTCCAACCGCACAACATGACCTAGCACAGCTACAAGCCTGCGCCACTGAGTTTGGTATTACCGAGTTACAGCCATGGGACAGTGCCTACATTGCCGAAAAGGTCAAACAACGACAATTCAGCTTATCACAAGAAGAAATTCGCCCTTACTTTCCAGTGGCACACGTGATTGATGGTCTATTTGCCATTGTGCAGCGCCTTTATGGTATTCAAGTCCGTGAGTCGGTCGGCGATGCTGATGCGGTATCACGGTGGCACGATGAGGTGCATTTTTATCAGTTGTTTGATGCCGATGATACCTTGATCGGCGGCTTTTATTTTGACCTATTTGCCCGTAGCGGCAAGCGTGGCGGCGCGTGGATGAGCGGATTCCAATCACGCTATCATCATGAAGACGGCGCATATCAGCAGTTGCCTGTTTGCTTTATGGTTGGCAACTTCACGCCAGCCATTGACGGCAAGCCCAGCTTGTTGACCCACGATGAGGTGTTGACTCTGTTTCATGAGTTCGGTCATGGCCTGCATCATCTATTGACTAAAGTGACCGTTGGTGATGTCGCAGGGGTCAATGGCGTAGAGTGGGACGCGGTCGAGCTGCCCAGTCAGTTTATGGAAAACTGGGCGTGGGATGCTGAGGGCATTGCGCTGATCAGCAGTCACGTAGAGACAGGTGAGTCGCTTCCGCAAGATAAGCTGGATGCGCTGCTCGCCGCCAAAAACTTCCAAAGTGGCTTACAGACCCTGCGCCAAATCGAGTTTGCCTTGTTTGATTTGTTAATCCACACCCACACGCCAGCGCTTGATTATGATGGCATTTTGGCGACGCTTGATGCAGTGCGCCGTGATGTTGCGGTCATGGATACGCCTGATTACAACCGCTTTGCCAATGGCTTTAGTCATATTTTTGCTGGCGGTTATGCAGCGGGGTACTATTCTTACAAATGGGCAGAGCTGTTGTCTGCTGATGCATTCAGTAAATTTGAAGAAGACGGTATTTTTAACCCGATGACAGGAAAAGCGTTTCGCGAGTCGATCTTATCAGTCGGTGGGAGCCTACCTGCACAAATTAACTTTGAAAACTTCCGTGGCCGTAGTGCCTCGATTGAGGCCTTACTGCGCCATAACGGGTTTAGCGGCGTAGACAGCAGTGCCGCCGATCAAGGCGAGGCAGTCTGATGCGTTATCAATCAACCCGTCCTAAGCGGCAGTTTTTAGCAGGCGTACGCTGCCCCAAATGCTCAGCCATGGATGCTGTGATGCAGGTGCAGATATTTACCCCTGAGCCTGATGAATATATTGAGTGTAATGCGTGCGGTCACCGTGAGCACAGGCCTGACCCTGATGCGATCAGCGCCCAAAACCATGCCGAGGATCAGATCGCTCGTGATGCGATGACCACTGGTACCAGCGGTACGGTGAAGTTTAAGCCTTAAAACACGCTATTTTTTGCCCCTATAAAAGCTCATCTATTGATGGGCTTTTGTTTTGCATTTTGCTATAGTGCAGAGAGGGATTTATTTTTTAACTGATAGGACAGTCGCTATGGCCTCACTCCAGCCGACCCATACGCCTATTTTGAACAGTCGCGCACAGGTGCTGATTTTGCCTGTCAACACTGCGGGGATCTTGCTTGATCCCGTATTGCTGCGCAGCAAAAGCTTGTATCCTGATAACCATCAGCGTTATCGCCGCGCGTGCCTTGATGGTAGCCTGATGGTGGGCAGCTGCCTGTTGCACAAACGTGCCCTTGAGATCACAGGACTGGGCGCCAGTAATAATGGTAATCAGCCGCGCTATATTGCCAATTTAGTCATCTCAGACCACCCTTATCATGCGACGCGTACCCGTTGGCTCAGTGCGGCGTTGCTGGATTTGCGCCAGCAGCTGATACCCATGATACGATATCATGGTGTGCGAAAACTGGCCTTGCTAGGACGCCCACTGACCAGTGTACATCAAAGCGCCAGTGACACCGCGCATCCATCTGCTTCTGCTACCACCTCGCCTACTGAGCCGCACAATCCCGATTGGCATACCACCGTTTTGCCGCTATTGCAACAGCATCTGCAAGATTTACCAAAAGTCAGTATTGATTTGCACCTACCTAGAGATTTATCGCTTTAGCTGACAGATCTACAGCAAGCCTTGTCCAAGAAAACCTCTACTCGCAAAAATAACAGCCATAAAAAAACCGCCCTGAATACTCAAGGCGGCTGTCATTTTTACGATGTAAACTATCAGTCCTGCATCACAGACGTAGCAAGGGTGACGCTACGCCTGCATGGCATGATTCACTTGACTTATTCAGCTGGGTTTTGCTCGATGCCTTTCATGGTCAACTTGATACGACCACGGTTGTCCACATCTTGTACAAATACTTTCACGACCTGACCTTCTTTTAGGTAGTCTGATACATTTTCAACGCGCTCTTCTGCGATTTGTGAAATATGTACAAGGCCATCAGTATTTGGCAACAAGTTAACAAACGCGCCAAAGTCAACGATACGCGCGACTGTCCCTTCGTAAGTTTTACCCACTTCCACTTCTGCAGTCAAGGCTTCGATTTTGCCAATCGCCGCTTTGGTGGCTGCTTTGTTTTCACCAAAGATACGGATCGTACCTGCGTCATCAATGTCGATGACCGCGCCCGTTTCTTCAGTCAACTGACGGATGGTCGCGCCGCCTTTACCGATCACGTCACGGATTTTTTCTGGGTTGATTTCGATAACCGCATAGTTTGGTGCGTGTGCGTTGATTTCAGTACGGCTTGATGGCAATACTTCATTCATGGCGTTTAGGATGTGGATACGACCAGCATGGGCTTGGTTAAGCGCCTTTTCCATGATATCAGGGGTGATGCCTTCGATTTTGATGTCCATCTGTAGCGCGGTGATACCGTCTTTTGAACCCGCGACTTTAAAGTCCATGTCGCCAAGATGATCTTCATCACCTAAGATGTCTGATAAGACGGCGAAACGATCGCCTTCTTTTACCAGACCCATCGCGATACCAGCAACAGGTGCTTTTAATGGTACACCTGCGTCCATCAATGCCAAGCTGGCACCACAAACAGACGCCATAGATGATGAACCGTTTGATTCAGTGATTTCTGATACCACACGGATCACGTACGGGAAGCGTTCGCTGTCTGGTAGCATCGCTTGTACACCGCGGCGTGCTAGGCGACCATGGCCGATTTCGCGGCGCTTTGGAATACCTTCACGGCCTGTCTCGCCCACTGAGAAATGCGGGAAGTTGTAATGTAGCATGAAATGGTCACGAATCGTGCCTGCAAGTGAATCAATCAAGTTCACATCACGGCTGTTGCCCAGTGTGGTGGTCACCAAGGCTTGGGTTTCGCCGCGCGTGAACAACGCAGACCCATGCGTATATGGCAATACGCCCACTTGCACGTCAAGGGCACGTACCGTTTCAAGATCACGGCCATCAATACGCGGCTTACCTGACAAGATGTTGTCACGAACCGTACGGTATTTTAAGTCATTATAGATGTCTTTTAGCTCAGACACGGTATCGGCATACGTTTCTGACTCAGCATCACCTGCTAGCGCATCAATAGCCGCTTGCTTGATCTCATCAAGCTTGGTGTAACGTGCTTGCTTATCCGTGATGGTATAAGCGTCAGCCACTTGCTCACCAAACTGCGCTTTCATATCTGCTTCTAGCGTTTCGTTGTGCGTTGGCGTGGTAAAGTCTTGCTTGGCGGTACCCACCTCTTCTGCCAAAGACGCAATGTTGTCGATGACGATTTGTTGCTGCTGGTGGCCATAAAGGACTGCGCCAAGCATTTGGTCTTCTGACAACTCTGCTGCTTCAGACTCGACCATCAATACCGCAGATTTTGTACCTGCGACCACAAGATCAAGATCACTGGTTTCAAGCTGTTCGATGGTTGGGTTTAACACATATTCACCACCGATAAAGCCAACGCGTGCGCCTGCGATTGGGCCGTTAAATGGCGCATCAGAGATCGCAAGGGCAGCAGAAGCACCAATCATCGCCGCAATATCAGCATGCTGAGTCTTATCTGACGACACCACGGTTGCGGTGATTTGGATTTCGTTCACATAGCCTTCTGGGAACAGTGGACGAATAGGACGGTCAATCAAGCGTGAGGTCAAAGTTTCAAACTCACTGGCACGGCCTTCGCGCTTGCCATAAGCGCCTGGGATTTTACCCGCAGCGTACATTTTTTCTTGATAGTTCACGGTGAGTGGGAAGAAATTTTGGCCTTCTTTCGCTTCAGATTTGACGACGGCAGCAACCAATACTGAAACACCGCCCATATGTACCATGATTGAGTTGGCTTGACGGGCAATGCGGCCAGTTTCTAAAACAACTTTTTGGTCGCCGTACTGGAATTCGCGCTTGATGGTATTAAACATTGTCGGTGTTGTCATATAAGTTTCCTAATGTTGAATGACGGAAATGATGCCAGCAATCAGTATGTGCTGACATCGATCGTTAAGAATTTGGTATCTGTGTGGTGATAAGCGGTGTATCGCAACCACGATGACCAGCAGCATAATGTGATGGTCATTGGTCTTTATCTGCTGCATCTATCCATATTCATGATGGTACTATATTAATAGCTATACTGTTTTCATGTTCGGCGGATGACGACCTGCGCTTACAGGCAGTAAACAAGGCGCTTCTCATTGCGCCACCATCCTATCATTGGTCTTTCTTTTGTCTATAATATCCTACTGCACTATCACTGCTCGCTGTGCCCTACATTACCACAATCTCATAGTAGCTGATTGTAGTATCTGATGACCAATAGTGCCTCATTTTACAGGGATTTTTATCTATGCACCAATCAATTACCGTACAAGGTCGGTAGGATAAGTTTTTAACCTGTTCTAAGAGTGCCCATCTGGCCGGTATTATTATTTTTACTCAATATCCATGCCATAAAAAAGCGGTGTGAAACTATTCCACACCGCTTTTTATCGATCAACGCGTATACTGACAGCAACCAGCTATTTGTACCAATATCATGACAACAGGGTTATCAATAGACCTTACAATATTATTTGGCAGTGACAGTATCGCTATCGCTAAATTAGCGACGTAGGCCCAACTGGCTGATGACCGTGGTGTAACGACCCAAGTCTTTGCCTTTTAAGTAGTCAAGCAATTTACGACGTTGGTTTACCATACGGATAAGGCCACGACGGCTGTGGTGATCAGCTTTGTGTTCTTTGAAATGATTCTGCAAATCGTTGATACGCGCACTCAAAAGAGCGATTTGAACTTCAGGAGAACCTGTGTCATTTTCGCCGCGTTGGTATTTAGCAATGATTTGTTCGCGATCAGCATTAGTTAGCATAATTGTCTCCGGCAATGCTAAGGGTCACAGCACTTTTATAGTCATAAAAAGGCCATGAACATAAATAAGAAAGTTTGGCATGTCATTCGGGGCAACCCTGCATTACTAGAGTGGTCCTAGTGGCATGCTCACACGCAAATTGGTGCGAGCCATTATAACAAAAAACCGCTGAACTAACAGCAGTTTTTATCCGTTACCATGAGCATACTGGCAGCCATCATTTTTGATCTTCAGTTGCGTGGCCGCCTAAAGCATCATCATCTAATGGTACAGTTGTGGCTTCGGCTTCACTATCAGGGGTAATGTCTTGCGCTGGGTTAATATCTTCAGCGAGCGTTTCGATCTGCTTTTCTTGCGCATCCATGTTTTGGGCTGACTTATCCATAATACATCCTATATCGTGGGTATAATGTTCATGAAAAATAAGAGTTAATAAAAAAGAACACAGCTAAAACAACAAAAGCGCCTGTCTGCAATCACTTAGCAAAAGGCGCTTTTAGAATAATTACTGCTAAGTTGTTAATGCAATAATCATTTACTTGTCAGATTTGGCATCTTCTAAGTTATCAGCAATACGGTCAGCTGCCGCTTCAGTATCTTTGCTATAGTTGTCTTCAGTTTGGTTTTTTAGTGACGCCACTTCTGATTCAGATTTTTGTTGCTCAAGTTTGGTATCGTTTGGGTTAGGTTGTGTCATTATTATATCCTTTTTAGCGTTGTTAAATCAGTGTCTGTAAATGGGCAATCAATCTTAGTTTGAGTACTAAGATAAATTATTATTTTCAGTAATTCACTATATGCTGGTTAAGCAGATAATGCTTTATCAATGGCATCCACAAAGTTAAGAATGTCATCAGGATTGCGAGAAGTGATCAAATTACCGTCTACTTGGACAGTTTTGTCCACATAAGTTGCGCCTGCATTTTCAAGGTCTGTCTGTAGCGTTTGAAAGGCGGTTAATGTTTTGTTTTTGGCGATGCCTGTGTTGACTAAAGCCCAAGGTGCATGGCAAATGGCGGCCAGCGGTTTGCCTGCTTCATTTATCGCCGTGATAATACGATGTGCTTCGTCATTACTGCGCAGTCCGTCAGCATTAACGGTACCACCTGGTAAAACCAGTGCATCATAGTCTGCTGGGTTGGCGTCTTTAGCGAAGCTGTCTGCCGTGAAAGTGTCGCCTTTATCAACGTGATTGAGTCCTTGAACTTGTTTGTCATCATTGGTAGTGATAAGTACCGTTTGATAACCTTTATCTTTTAGTTGGTTATTGACGTCTTCATACTCTACCTGTTCAAAGTTGGTATGGAGCAAAAAAGCGATGGTCTTCATAGTAGATCCTGTTTTTTCTTTATGAATTTTAAAATTATCAATAATAATTTTTGTTATTTTCGATTGTTATTACTTTTTCTTATTGTTATGGTGCTTATTTTTCAATTATTATAATTTTAACTTTTACTATATTTTATTTTTTTATAGGATGTCGTCTTTATAAGAGATCATTATTATTTATTTTTTTATATGATAAGTATTTTCTTTATATATCCATTTTTTTGCCATCAGCCTTCCTAGTCAACTGGTAACCAGTGTATAAAAAAAACAGGTTTCACCATAGGCGAAACCTGCAACTAAATGTATCGGTATGTGATTAATGTAATATGACAGTAAGTTGTACCTCACTTACGTTATTCATATGCCGATGTCGGTGACCCTATCACTATCCACACTACAAATGAATCAGCTTTTTGGGCTGCAATCGGCCATTGAGACTGAGTGCGCCTAAGCCAATGAACTGGCCTTGTTCGTCAAGCAGTCTGATATCGACAGGATATTCATGCACTATGAGCGTGTCATCATTGCCAGTGGCGGCTGTCACTTGATGCAGCAAGTAAGATTCTAATGCGTCATCAAATTGTTCGCGTACGTTGAGGCGCTGACCTTGGCGTAAACGATCGCACTGTGTGCTGCCTAGCGTAAGTTCAGCGCAGATGTCGATACACGCATCAACAGGTAACAACATGGACAATCTGTCAGACAGATTTAATGCTTCAAGCTGGGCGATGGTAATGGCCGATTCGCCATCAAACTTGCCGACTTGTATACGGCGCAGCGCGGTCAAATGTCCAAGCGTGCCCAAAGCTTTAGCAATATCTTCGCCAAGCACACGTACGTAAGTGCCTTTGCTACAGGTAACGGTCAGCTGCAACTGCTCAGCGCTGATTGATTGCAGCTCAAGCGCTTTGATGGTGATGTCTCTTGCGGGGCGTTCAACCTCAATGCCTGCACGAGCATACTCATACAACTTTTTGCCTTCTTTTTTTAGCGCTGAGTACATGGGCGGTATCTGCTGCTGTGCGCCCAGAAACTGCTCCGTGACCGCCTCTAGCGCTGCTTGAGTCATCGCAGGTACAGGCTGATTGGCAATGACTTGCCCTTCTGCATCACCAGTATCGGTTTGGCTACCCAGCAAAATAGTCGCTTGATACGCCTTATTAGCGTCTAGCTGATAGTGACTAAACTTGGTCGCTTCACCCAAACAAATGGGCAACAGGCCAGTTGCCATTGGATCTAGTGTGCCCGTATGACCTGCTTTTTTACTGTCATGCACAGGTGATTTGAACAGGTATTTGACTTTGGACACCACCTGCTGAGATGTCATGCCCATTGGCTTGTCAATCAACATAACACCTGAAACTTTTTGCTTAGCCGCGTTTGGCTCAACCTTTTTTGGTGTCTGATTACTGTCAGGTATAGACATCGTCATGGTTTACTCGTCTGCTTCGTTTTGCTCAGTTTTATTCACGGCCTGATTGATCAAGTCCATCATGTAGTTACCACGAGCCGTTACTTCATCGTAGTGAAAACGAAGGCGCGGGGTGGTACGTGTTTTTAGGCTGTGGCTGAGCTCCGTGCGCAAAAAACCCGCCGCTTTATTCAATACTTGTACGCTCTGCTCATGGTTGGTTTTGGTCATAGCATCATTAAGCTCAGGCTCCATGATGGTGACATAAATGTCTGCGTAGCCAAGATCTGGGCTGACTTTAACGCTAGAGATGGTGACAAAACCTGTCAAGCGTGGATCGTTAACCTCATCTCGAATAAGAACGGCCAGCTCACGCTGAATCTGATCCGACAAACGCTGTAAACGTTGGTTCATGTGATTATCCTTTTTTTATAAATGTCATGGTACATTTTGGCAAAACATTGACAGCTAAAATGGGCATAGATATCAAAAAAATCTAACCATCGCGACAACATTGCCTTTTTATATGCTAAAAAAGGCCTAGCAGGATGAACCTGTTAGGCCTCACAATCTAATGAATAGTGCTGCTTAGATCGTGCGTTCGAATTCTTGAATCTCGAAGACCTCAATCTTATCGCCAGCTTCGACATCGTAGCCGCGAACCGCAAGACCACACTCCATGCCAGTACGCACTTCGTTAACGTCTTCTTTATAGCGGCGTAGTGATTGCAATTGACCCGTAAAGATCACTTTGTCATCACGCAGTACGCGAATAGGTTTGTTACGGTAGATTGTACCTTCAACCACCATACAACCTGCTGCTGCACCAAACTTACTTGAGCGGAACACTTCACGAACCTCAGCGATACCCAAGATTTTCTCACGGTGTTCAGGCGCTAACATACCGCTCATAGCTGCTTTCACATCGTCAATCAAACCATAGATGACACTGTAGTAGCGAATATCCATGTCAGCCGTATCTGCTTTACGGCGGGCAGTGCTGTCCGCACGTACGTTGAAACCGAGTAGTACCGCTTCACTAGATTCTGCCAAAGTGACGTCTGATTCAGAAATCGGGCCGACGCCTGAGCTGATCACGCGTACTTTGACCTCATCAGTCGATAGCTCATCAAGCGCCGCAAGCAGTGCTTCGAGTGAGCCGCGAACGTCTGTTTTGAGCACGATGTTTAAGAATGACACATCGCCTTGGCCCATCTGTTCAAACATGCTCTCTAAGCGCATTTTGTTCTGACGCTCAAGCTGACGCTCGCGCTCACGGTTGGTTCTAAAGTCAGCCACTTCACGGGCTTTCTTCTCATCAGTAACCACAAGGAACTCGCTACCAGCAGCAGCCGTCTCGGGCAGACCCAAGATTTCAACAGGGATAGAAGGACCTGCTGATTGGATACGCTTACCGTTTTCATCGGTAATGGCGCGGACTTTACCGTAATGCTCACCCGCCAAGACCAAATCACCCTGTTTAAGCGTGCCTTTTTTGACCAGTACGCTAACAACAGGACCACGGCCTTTTTCAAGCTTAGACTCGATGACCACACCTTGGGCAGCGCCGTCTAGTGGAGCTTCTAGTTCCATCAGTTCTGCTTGGATACTGATGTACTCTAGAAGATCGTCGATACCTTCGCCTGTTTTCGCAGAGATACGCGCCATTGGCGTGTCGCCACCCCACTCTTCTGAAACGACTTCTTTAGCGGTCAACTCATTGAGTACGCGATCCGGATCAGCGCCTGGCTTGTCCATTTTGTTGATCGCTACGATCAGCGGCGTGCCTGCAGCACGTGCATGATCAATCGCTTCTTCAGTTTGTGGCATCATGCCGTCATCAGCAGCAACCACCAATACCACGATATCGGTCGCTTGCGCGCCGCGTGAACGCATGGCACTAAAGGCAGCATGGCCTGGAGTGTCAAGGAAGGTAATTACGCCACGTGCAGTTTCAACGTGATAAGCACCGATATGCTGCGTGATGCCGCCCGCTTCGCCATTAGCAACCTTGGTCTCACGAATTTTATCAAGCAGTGATGTTTTACCATGGTCAACGTGACCCATAATAGTCACTACTGGCGGACGTGCCTGTACATTACTGCTGCGTTCATCAACCGCATCATGTAAGTCATCTTCAACTTTGTTGTCGCTGACCAATACAGGATTGTGACCCATTTCTTCCACAAGCAAGCTGGCAGTGGCTTGGTCAATGCTATCAGACTCGCGCGCAATCTCGCCCATTTTCATAAGTAGCTTGATCACTTCACGAGCTTTAACCGCCATACGCTGCGCCAAATCAGAAACAACGATTTGCTCACTGATTTCGACGTCATGGACGATTTTTTCGACCGGTTTTTCAAATTTATGCTGCGCCGCTTGCGTCGATCTCAAACCGTTTTTACGGTTTTTCATCTCGCGCTCTTCTTGGTTCTTACGGCGACGACCGCGAGTACCCGTACCATTAGCACCGCGCTTGATTTCACGGCGTTCTTTTTCGAACGACTCTTCTAGCGCTTCACCAACCAAACCTTCAGCCAATGGCTCGTCTTTACGAACTTCGGTAGTCGGCTCATTATCTGTATATTTGCCCGCCATTTTACGCATTTGCTCAAGCGTACGCTTTTGCGCTTCTTCCGCTTGAGTACGGCGTGTTTCAGCTTCAATTTGACGTAGGCGTTCTTCTTCTTTCTCACGTGCTTCGCGCGCTTTACGCTCAGCAGCCGTTTCAACCTTAGGCTTGGTTGCGACAACTTTTTTCTTCTCTTTGTCTTTTTCTTTGACCTTAACTTCGACCACCGCTTTACTGCCTTTTTTCACTACGACAGATGAGGTGGTGTTTTCTTCGCTGCTGCTGCCTGAGCTTTTGCCTGAACCTAGGCTTGCACGCATAGCAGCTAAAGTTGCTGCTTGACGCTCTTCTGCCTTTTTCTTGGTCGCATTACGCTCTTCTGCTTCTTTTGCAGCGCGTTCTTGCGCTTCAGCTAACGCTTTTTCGCGAGCGGCGAGCTCTTCGGCCATTTTTTCTGGATCAGGTTTTTCGAATACTTTCTTTTTGCGCACTTCAACGTTGACACTCTTAGATTTGCCTGAAGAGCCAGTCACGCGAGCCGTGCTAGTCGTCTTAGATTTTAGGCTAATACGGCGCTTGTCTTGCTGGCCATGACTTTGTTTTAAATACGCCACTAACTTCTCTTGCTCACGTTCGGTGACCAAGTCATCCTCACCTCGAGCAGGCAGTCCAGCATCCACCAGCTGCTGTCTTACAGCGCTTGGGGTTTTGCTTACCATATCTGCCAGTTCTTTGACGGTCTTATCTGCCATTGATTATCACCTACTGTCTATTGTTTGCTATGTTTTCAATTCAATTGTTGGCTACAAATGATTGCGTCTAGGCTGATATCAGCATTATTAATGAACATAAAGGTGATATTAGCACTTTATTAGAGATAGCATACCACCAAAAGACAGTGATATGCGCTTAACGCCTACTCATCGAACCAAGATTCCCGAGCCTTCATAATCAGTTTGCC
Organism: Psychrobacter sp. PSi21; assembly: GCF_054960615.1. Classification (NCBI taxonomy): domain Bacteria; kingdom Pseudomonadati; phylum Pseudomonadota; class Gammaproteobacteria; order Moraxellales; family Moraxellaceae; genus Psychrobacter; species Psychrobacter sp. PSi21. Next base: position 26,424 of record NZ_JBHNYR010000022.1, on the reverse strand, counting down.
TGCGGTTTCCGCATCCAAACCTTCAATGTCTTCTAAGTCAAATACCGCTTGCTCAGCAAGATCATCAATAGTGACGATGTCCTTTTGTGCCATTTTATAAGCCCAATTGGTCGTCATCCCTTCAAGATCTTGTAGCTCTTGACTTGGTTCTTTCATATTCTGTTGTTTGACCAGCTCATCAGCAATGACTACTTCTTTGGCGCGCTCTTGAATCATATCAATCGCATCGTCGTCCAAGCCTTCGATATCATAGAAGGTTTCAACAGGGACATAGGCCACTTCTTCTATACTGGTAAAGCCAATATCAACCAAAGCTTGCGCCAAATCCTGATCAACTTCTAAGCGCTCATAAAACAAGTTTACGTATGTTTTAGTCTCGTTTTCTTGGCGCTGCTGATACTCTTCTTCGAGCATCATGTTCAGTTTATAGCCCGTTAGTTCAGAGGCCAAACGCACGTTTTGACCTTGTGAGCCAATGGCGCGTGCAAGTTGGTCGTTGGTGCTGAAAATAATATCTGCGGTTTGCATATCTTCGTCCAAGATAATGCGGCTCACATCAGCAGGCTCAAGTGAGCTGATGATGTACTGGGCTGGATCATCCGACCATACCACCACGTCAATACGTTCGCCATCAAGCTCTTGCTGTACCGCTTGGATACGCGTACCACGCATACCAATACAAGCACCAACCGGATCAATACGATGATCGTTGGTTTTCACCGATATTTTAGCACGAGTCCCTGGCAGACGGGCGACATTGCGAATCTCAATAATTTGCTCAGCGATCTCAGGCACTTCTTTTTGCATTAATGCAGAGAGCATTTCAGGATGCGTACGTGATAATAAGAGCTGTGCGCCGCGGTTTTCGCGGTTAACATGATACAAAATCGCGTTGATGCGCGATTTGACACGCAGCTGTTCACGAGGCAACATTTGATCACGTGACAGGTAACCTTCGGCATTGTCGCCTAGATCAATGATGTAACCATCACGGGTTTGTTTTTTGACTTCGCCAAACATCATTTCGCCAACGCGTGGCTCAAAAGCATCGGCAACCAGTGCCCGCTCAGCCTCACGAATTTTTTGGATGATGACTTGCTTGGCCTGCGTGGCCGCAATACGACCAAATTCAATCGACTCAATCTGCTCTTCTTTAACATCGCCAATGTTCCACTCTTCTGGATCAAGATCGCTGATTGCAAGCTGACACGCTGGCATCTCATGATCTTCATCGGCAACCACAGTCCAATAGCGATACGTATCGTAATCGCCAGTAGCACGGTCAATCGCAACTCTCACAGCCACTTCAGGCTGCTCGGTATATACTTTTTTCTTCGTCGAAACCACCAAAGCATCTTCGATTGCCTCAAAGATGTCTTCAGGATTTAAGCCTTTTTCATTACTGACGGTTTCAACGACCGTTAAAATCTCACGACTCATGCTATACCTGTCCTATACTTACTCAAATTTTATAATGTGTGTATTGAGGTTTTGGCTACAATTAGCGATATGGCATTATGCCTGATCAACCATGTGTTATTGAGACCACCTGACTGGATGCGACATATCAATATCTCTAAGTCTTAAAGTTTATGATATTACTTTACTCAACGTCTTCATAAACCAAATTGGCTTTATCAATATTACTCAAAGCAACATTAAATTGCTCACCGTCAGCGGCAGTCAACTGCAGCGTTTCTGCATTCATATGATCCAGCTTACCCGTCACCTTACGGCGTTTTTGATCGCCTTGGCCAATCGCTTGTATCAAGCGCAAGCTCACCGTCTGACCAATATAGTCCAGCATCTGATCATCTGAAAAAAATGCACGATCAAAGCCTGGAGAGGATACTTCTAGAATATATTCTCCAGCGATAGGATCGTGTACTTCTAGGATACCACTCACTTGATGGTTAACGGCAGCACAGTCTTCAATGGTGACCTGCTTATCTTGAGCTTTTTCTTCTGGTAGAGACTCAATATAGATACGCAGCAGCGAGCGGCGGCCTTGTGGTACAAACTCCACACCCCAGAGTGCCACATCACAGGCAGCAACCGCAGGGGCAATAATCGTAGTCAATTCAGCGACTTTAGTCGAAAGTTTCATAGTCTATTTATAATTTCCTGTTTACCTACTGCTAATCAGTGGTTCATATTATGAATGAATATATTTAAAAACAACGTCTCACCGAGTAACTCAGATAATCCTGCAATCGCCATACTCATGCTCAGATTCTGCTGATACGACAGCAATTACTGGCAGTCGGTCAAAGGCCGTCACATACAGCAAAACTTATTTGCCATACACAGAGTAAAATAAAAGGTAGTTTGGTTCACGCGCGTCTGCGTGATTAACAGATATTATCGTACTCTACAGGCATAGAGCTTAACATAAGTAGAATAGATACCGTGCTGGCACTGACTATCAGATACAAAAAAACCCACAAACATAATGGTGGGTTAATTGCAACTGACAATTCTAAGAACAAGTATCAGTATAAAAAGTGGTAGCGGGGGCTGGATTTGAACCAACGACCTTCGGGTTATGAGCCCGACGAGCTACCAGACTGCTCCACCCCGCATCAATTTAGAATGCACATTATAGGTAGGTTTTATAGAGGTGTCAATCTTTATTTTTAATTAAATAAAAAAATTATTTCTATAATACCAACCCGACGCTGTACCACGTCATAGGTTGGTGCGATTGGGGGGACTTGAACCCCCACAGCTTGCGCCACTACCCCCTCAAGATAGCGTGTCTACCAATTCCACCACAATCGCTAAAACTGCTTTATTGATATATAGACGATGACACGATCTGGTAATCGATGTCGGCTCTTATATTATAAGTCTTTGATACGATAATCTGTATCTGGTGACCAAAGCAGGGATGCATTGTAAAACTAACTTAACAAAATTGCAAGACCTGCTGATGGCTTATCTATAATCGCTTAAAATATAATTACTGAGGGTCTTCTGTCAGTGGGCGCGGCGTTTGCGGCACACTAGCAGGCGCATCTAGTCTGAACTGATCGTTAGATTGCTGACGGGCATGTACGGCAAGTGCCATACTGGTGATAAAAAATATCGCTGTCAGCACTGCTGTCGCACGCGTTAAGAAGTTCGCCGTGCCGGCAGCACCGAATACTGTGCCTGAAGAGCCTGCTCCAAAAGAAGCCCCAGCGTCTGCCCCTTTGCCATGCTGTATCAAAATCAGTCCGATCATACCGATCGCCACAATAATATGCAGGGCTAATATAAACGTAAACATGGTGTCCTCTTTTGCCGCATCATCACGACTGGTTACGAGAGTACAATCTTTCGATCTCGTCCATCTAAAGATGTCAGGCATTTCAAATTAAATAAAGTCCGTATTGACAGTCGAGCCTCAATAGCGATTATGGCGGCACAATCGCTGACCATTAAAAGCAATAAATGAGGCGCATTGTACACGATTACAAGGCAACTATTAAATCTATCTTATGCCAATAATGGTTACTCAAATATCGCTTAGTGAGCATAAATGATATAGATAGTGCTGCCTTACGCTGATGTCTTTGCGCGTACAAACGCTTGGGCAATGGCCAAAAAGCTTGTAGCCTTTAAAGACGCACCGCCGACCAGTGCTCCGCTGATCATTGGATCAGCAGCAAAACTGTCTGCATTGTCTGTATTCACACTCCCACCATAGATAACTGGTGTGGCGTGTAAGCGCTCATCAAATTTGGCTAAGGTTTGCTTGATATGCTGATGGGTTTTACTCACTTCCGTCACGGTCGGCACTTTACCAGTGCCAATCGCCCACACTGGCTCGTATGCAATGATCAAGCGCTGAGACAAGATATCTGCCATATCAGGATTGTTCTTTAGTACCGTATCGATCACTGTCAGCTGGTCATCAAGTGCAGCGAACGTTTGCTGGGCATTATACTGCACTTGCGTCTCACCTATACATAAGATAACGCCAATGGATTGTGATAGGGCGTGTTGTATTTTTTGCGCCAATACCTTTGCATCTTCTTGGTGATACTGTCTACGTTCAGAATGGCCCAAAATGGTCCAACTCGCACCTGCATCAGCCACTTGAGCTGCTGAGCAATCACCTGTATAAGCACCCGTTTGTGCACCATGAGCACCGATGTCTTGAGACGCACTCAATATCGGTGAGTTTGCCAAACGTGCGCTTACGGCTGCTAGATGTATACAGCTGGGCGCGACCATTAATTGACAATGCTGCTGCTCATTATTGCTCAAATATGGATCACTAGACACGGCAGTCAATAGACTATCAACGAGCGTACTGACTTCCAGATTAGTAGCAGGGTTTTGTTTCCAGTTGCCAATGACCCAAGCTTGCATAATTCCTCTACCTTGTGTTGTTGATTGTGACCGACACTATCAGCTGCGCGCCAGTATAACAAATATTTTGAAAGTGCTATAGTATACTCTAGCAGCCTCTGCCTGAAAATTTTACCCGAAATTTGATAAAAAACGCATATCTATTGCTTTTTTGCTTTCAAACAACTGTCATGTTTCTTGCATACTTTTGTACTGCTTGGGTTGATTATTCTGTGTTTTGATAGGCTTTGTACACTTAGATAAGGGAGATGACATATGGCAAGCGCCACTGGTACCTTTGGAAGCCTAGCCCAGCAGTTGATTCATGCTGGCGTGGTGAGCGAAGCACATATGACTACTGCGCAGCATGAGTCAAAACAGCAAAAAGTTGGTGTCATTTCCTACTTGATCGAGCATAAAATGGCCAAAGCCTATGACTTGGCTATGGTATTGTCACAATCATTTGGTGACCCATTCTTTGATTTAAACGCTTTGAGTAGTGATGCGCTGCCCAAGGATTTGGTCGATGAGAAAATCGTTCGCCAGTTTAATGCGCTACCCATTTTTAAACGCGGTCAGCGTTTGTTTGTAGCCCTCAGCGATCCTACCCGTATTGATGCCATTGATGCCATCGCGTTTAATTCACGCCTGTCCATTGAAACCGTAGTGGTTGAGGAAGATAAACTCAAGAAACGTATCGAAAGCTTTTATGCCAATAGCATGCAAAGCTTTGACAGTTTTTCTGATGGCGATTTTAATATCGATGCGGATGGGAATGATAGTGAGACAGGTGACGGAGCCACCACTATTTCAGATGGGGTTGATGAAGCTCCTGTGGTTAAATTTGTTAATAAAATGCTGATTGATGCCATTCGTATGGGCGCATCCGATTTACATTTTGAGCCGTATGAGAAAACCTACCGTGTCCGTTTTCGTGTTGATGGTGTGATGCAAAAAATGGCCACACCGCCTGTACAAATGGCTGGTAAAATTGCGGCTCGTCTTAAAGTCATGTCACAAATGGACATCTCCGAACGCCGTATCCCGCAAGATGGCCGTATCAAACTCAAACTCTCGCGCGATAAAGCCATTGACTTTCGTGTTAACTCCTTACCCACACTGTTTGGTGAAAAAGTGGTTTTACGTATTTTGGATCCGTCCTCAGCCATGCTGGGTATTGAGGCCTTAGGATATGAGCCTGATCAAAAAGAGATGTTCCTAGAAGCGCTACATAAGCCGCAAGGCATGCTGCTGATTACTGGTCCAACGGGGTCCGGTAAAACCGTCTCGCTTTATACGGGCATCAACATTCTAAATACAGGGGATACCAATATCTCAACGGCAGAAGATCCTGTCGAGATCAACCTTGAGGGCATCAATCAGGTCAACGTTAACCCCAAAGTGGGACTAACCTTTGCCAATGCACTTAAATCATTTTTACGTCAAGATCCAGACATTGTCATGGTTGGTGAGATTCGTGATCTTGAAACGGCCGAAATTGCAATCAAAGCGGCGCAAACCGGCCATATGGTGCTATCTACACTGCATACCAATTCAGCACCGGAAACCCTGACACGCTTGCGTAATATGGGCGTGGCTTCCTTCAATATCGCTACCTCGGTGAATCTTGTCATTGCCCAGCGTTTGGCGCGCCGCCTATGTAAAAACTGCAAGAAACCCATTAGCTTGCCGCGGCAAAGCTTGCTTGAATTGGGCTTTACAGAGGCAGACTTGGACGAACCCGCTAACATTATCTATGAGCCTGTCGGCTGCGGCGAGTGCCGTGAAGGCTATAAAGGCCGAGTGGGTATTTATGAAGTCATGAAAATCAATTCTGATATTTCACGCATTATTATGGAAGATGGCAATGCCATTGACATCAAAGATGCCGCCTTAAAAAATGGCTTTCGTGATCTGCGCCGTTCAGGAATTTTAAAAGTATTACAAGGCACGACCAGCATTCAAGAGATGATGCGAGTCACCTCTGAATAATCCGGTTTAGAACGGTATTTCATACAAAACCGATCACACAGGGTAGAATGGTTATGAAACTAAAGTATTATCATTAAATAGTGGCAAATCAGTATAATTTTAAGCAGATTTGATAACCTATTATCGTTTATGATAGAGGTTAAGCAGCGCTTAAGCGTTACTTGCTATTTATTTAATAACCAGATGGCATCACACTTGGGGTAGAGACATGGCAAAAGCAAAAACGGATATGCTAATGGATTTTGTCTATGACGGGGTCAATCGGCGCGGACAAAAAATAAAAGGAGAGACCACCAGTCGCAGTTTAGAGCTGGCGAAGGCCACATTACGTAAACAAGGCATTACCGTCAAAAGTATTAAGAAAAAACCAAAAGCACTATTTACCAGTAAAAAAGCCATTAAACCCATTGATATTGCTATTTTTGCACGTCAGCTGGCCACCATGATGAAGGCTGGCGTGCCATTAACCCAGTCTTTTGAAATTGTCGCCGATTCACTAGACAATCCCAGCATGAAAGAGCTAGTCTTACAGATTAAGGGTGATATCGAGGCAGGTGGTACCTTTGCTTCTGCTTTAAGAAAGCACCCACGTTATTTTGATGATTTGTTTTGTTCTCTTGTCGACTCCGGAGAGCAATCAGGCGCACTTGAAACCATGTTAGAGCGCGTGGCCACCTATAAAGAAAAAAGTGAGCTGTTAAAAGCCAAGATTAAAAAAGCACTGAAATACCCTATCGCTGTTATCGTGGTTGCTGTTATTGTTACTATTATTCTTCTGGTAAAAGTGGTACCTGTATTTTCTGGTCTGTTTGAATCTTTTGGTGCTGAATTGCCTGCCTTTACCCAAATGGTAGTTGGTATGTCTGAGTGGATGCAATCATGGTGGTTTATACTTATCATTGTTATTGGTGGTTCTATTATTGCGTTTTCTGAAAGCAAAAAGCGCAGCAAAAAATTTCGCGATTTTTTAGACCGAGCGACCTTAAAGGCACCGATATTTGGCAACATTGCCTATCAAGCCGTGATTGCCCGTTTCGCCCGTACTTTGTCAACCACGTTTGCCGCTGGTGTGCCATTAATCGATGCGCTCGATTCAACTGCAGGTGCCACCAACAATGTGGTATTTTATAACGCCACCCAGCAAATCAAAAATGACATTGCCACAGGTCAACAATTGCAGTTCTCCATGCGCAGTACCAATCTATTTCCAAGTCTCGCTATTCAGATGGTGGGTATTGGCGAGGAAGCAGGTAGTTTGGAAGAGATGTTAGATAAAGTCGCGGTGTATTATGAAAATGAAGTAGATAATGCCGTTGATGGCTTGACTAGCTTGATGGAGCCCATGATCATGGCCATATTAGGGGTCTTGGTCGGTGGTTTGGTTATTGCCATGTACTTGCCTATTTTCCAAATGGGCTCAGTCGTAGGATAGTAGATGCCATTCATAATATTGTTGCAAGAAAACCTAACCTTAGCCGTCATTCTTTTTACTATTTTAGGATTGTGTGTCGGCAGTTTTTTAAATGTGGTTATTCACCGCATACCGCTGATGATGCAGTATGAATGGCGACAAGAATGTAGCCATTTTCTGGATCATCAGGCAGACATGCCGCAGGAACACACCAAAGCTTTGCTGCAAATAACCGCTACAGACACGCCAATTACGCTCAGTCGACCCGCTTCGCGCTGTCCGCATTGCGCTCATAAAATTACGTGGTACGAAAATATTCCGCTGCTCAGCTGGCTGGTACTGCGTGGGCGCTGCTCAGCCTGCAAAAGCAGCATCGGCATCCGCTACCCTTTGGTCGAATTGATCACAGCGATATTGTCTGGGCTGGTGATTTATTACTTTGGGGTCACTACTGCTGGATTGTCAGCACTGCCTTTGGTTTGGACGTTAATTGCCTTAACTGGGATTGACTTTGATACCCAGCTGTTGCCTGATCGCCTAACCTACCCTTTGGCAGGCTTAGGCTTGGCCGTCAACTCGCAAGGCTGGTTTGTCTCCCCCACTCAATCTATCTGGGGCTTACTCATTGGGTTTTTGTCATTGTGGGTGGTGGTAAAGATATTTTACTTATTGACCAAAAAGCAGGGGATGGGGCAGGGTGACTTTAAACTGCTTGCCGTGCTTGGCGCGTGGCTCGGTCCACTAATGTTACCGCTGATCATCTTATTGTCTTCATTACTAGGTTCGATCGTTGGCATCATTTTAATGAAAAAACAAGGTGAGAGTCGACCATTCGCATTTGGCCCCTATATCGCGATTGCAGGGATTATAGCGTTACTCTATGGTAATGATATTGTCAGCTGGTACTTGGACATGTATGTTTGATATACAATCATACTCACAAGACAACTAACTCTCTGACACACCATCTACCACTAAAAACCATAAAGACATCAGCGAGCAGGTTGGGTAAATAGATAACGATCTCACCTGCTCACTGTGATAGGAAGGCTACATTTTTGCGTTGTTTTTATTTTTTATGCTAACAAACCAATAAGTCAATTTTATGTCAACACAGACCCATCATTCTGCAACTATGACACCACAAACTATTGCCAAAAATGGCAATACTGCATCCATTCACCCTGCCAGTAGCAGAAAACTGGTGGTTGGATTAACTGGTGGTATCGGCAGTGGTAAGTCAGCGGCCAGCGCTTGGTTTGCCACACAAAATATCGATATCATCGATGCGGATGTTATTGCCCATCAGGTAGTGGCAAAAGGCAGCCCAACGCTAAAAAAAATTCAAAATAAATTTGGCGACTGGGTGATTAATGAATCGGGTGAGATGGACAGATCAGCGGTGCGTACGCATGTGTTCACTCACCCTGATGCCTTAATTGAGCTTGAGTCTATCACCCACCCTGCGATCCGTGAAGCAGCAAAACAACAGCTGGCAGCCAGCACCTCAACCTATACGATTTTGGTTGCGCCGCTGTTGATTGAAGGTGCGGAGGCAGGATTGGTCAATCTGTGTCAACGCGTACTGGTGATTGATGCGCTAGAAGAGACCCAACTGGCGCGTGCCAGCCAGCGTGATGATCAAAGTGTCAATAAAATCAAAGCCATCATGGCCAATCAATTAGGCCGCGAGGCACGCAATCGCCACGCCGATGATGTGGTGGTCAATGATGATAACTTGTCTGAGCTATACGCCAAACTCGCCCCACTACATCAAAATTATCTTATGCTTGCCCAGCAGCTAGCGTCCGCTGCCGGTTAACCTCATATAAGGCCATACCTGTAGCCACACTGACGTTTAGGCTTTGCAAGTTGCCATGCTCATTACCTGACATGGGAATATAGACCAGCTCATCACAGCTCTCCATGGTCAATCGGCGCATGCCCTCCCCTTCAGACCCCATAATAAGCGCGGTTTTTCCTGTCAAGTCAGCAGCATGCAAGGGCTTGGCGCTCTCATCTAGTGCCGTACCAAAGACAAAGACACCTGCATTTTTGATTTGAGTTAAGCTGCGGGCAAGATTGGTCACACTCACAATGGGCATAAGCTCCGCCGCTCCGACTGAGACTTTGGAAACGGTCGGTGTCAGGCTGGCCGCATGATGTTTGGGACACACTACCGCATCGACACCCATCGCCACCGCCGTGCGCAAGCAGGCACCGAAGTTATGCGCGTCTGTAATTTGATCCAGCACCAGCAACAAACAGCTGTCACGCTGAGCAATAGTCGTCAGTAACCCTTCATCTGCAAAATTAAGCGGGCGCGCATGTAGCACCACGCCTTGATGCTGCGGACTGCCACACAGCTGAGTCAGCTTGTCTTTTTGGGTGGGTTGCACACTCACGCCATTATCTTGTGCGGCGCTGATAATCGCCTGTACATGGCTGTCGGTTTCACGGCCTTGTTGTACAAATAAGCTGAGCGCGTCAATAGGGCGATGCTCAAGCAGCGCGTCAATTGCATGAATGCCATAAAAATAGCTGGGTTTTGCCATAGTGACTCTACTGTGTAAAAAGTGGTGATTGCAGGAAGCAATCAAAGATAAGCGGCAGCGGTTAACCTACTCAGTATTAACCCTCTAGATGACAGACGTATTGTACAATCTCTTCGGTACGCAAATTAAAGCTGCTGTTGCCTTCAACCACAAATGACTGACTGGCACGGTAATAGCTAAAATCTTCATCACCATTAATTTTGACCTCGCACGTGCCGCTAATGATTTCAATACGCTCGGAGGTATTCGTACTAAAGTGGTATTGCTCAACCGTATGATCACACGGTAGGATAACGCCCAACGTCTTATGACGACCATCTTCAAACATAATAGTATGGCTTGAGCAACGCCCATCATATGATATGGTGGCTTGAGCATTGATTGTCACATTCTTATATTGTGCCGCTGACATAGTGGCTTCCTCATCAAATAATTATTACCAAACTAAAAAATAAGTAACTGCATAAACCCTAGCCACGCAGCGCTCATCTTATATACATTGTGTAAGATGAATTACGGTTAGGTAAGATTATGCTACCACATTATATCTGTAAAGTTTGTTACAGCACATTCAAAAGCAGATCTACAAATGTGGCTGGGTACAGATAACGCTACTCTTATAGATAAAATATCGTATAATTATCAACGCTTTTGCTGCCGCTCTATCCGTTATTTGCTTGGCAACAAAACTGGTCGCAAACGGCATCATATGACCCTATTAATGCGGTATGATACGTGATTTGGCAGCACATACCATGCCAATGCGATGATTGCGACACTGTCGATACTACTGATAGTTCTGGTTGCGAGGCCTGTTGGATGGCAGTGCGTGGCGATCAGTATATCCCTTAACCAAGATGGCAACGACGGTCTGATACCAGTCTGCCATGAGAGGCTTTGATGCTATTATCATTAACCTTATACCAGTTTGCGCTGATTGATGAGCATGAGCTGAGCTTTGCTGAAGGCTTTAACGTCATTACTGGCGAGACAGGCGCAGGTAAGTCGCTACTACTTGATGCACTCGCCTTATGTGCTGGTGGCCGCGCCGATAGTTCGATGGTTCGTCACGGTGCAAGTCACGCCGATGTCTATGCCCAATTTGACGTGACTGACAACACCCTTGTTGCCAGTTGGTTTGCAGAACATGAGCGCACACTCGATGAGCCTGAAGTATTGATTCGCCGCCAACTGAGTAGCAGCGGCCGCTCGAAATCGTGGCTAAATGGTGCGCCTGTCAGCTTGGCTGAGCTCAAAAGCTTGGGCTCGCTCTTGGTCAATATTCATAGCCAACACGCACAGCATGCATTGCTCAAGCCGCAATTTGTAGTGCAATGGCTTGATGAAATGGCGCAAACCACAGCACTTGCCGCACAAACTGCGGAGCACTATCAATGCTATCAACAGCTCAAACGCCGCGCTGATGACATTGCAAGCCGCGAAGCGCAGCGCCAAGATCGCATTCAATTGCTCGAAAATCAGCTGAGTGATATCGCGCCGTTATTGACAGTCGATTATGAAGAGATCGAAGCGGAGCACGAAGAGCTCTCCAACATCGAAGCGCTGATGACCGAGGCCAGTCATGGTTTGCATTTGCTTGATAATGATACGGATGAGCCAGATGTCATGACCCTGCTGGGTCAAGCCATCAAGCTTTGTGATCACCAAGTGGGGGTCAGTCAAACCTTTAGCCAAGCCTCAGAACAACTGTATTTGGCGCAGCAGCAAATTTCGGAAGTGACCGCCCTGCTTTCTGACTACGCCGAGCAGCAGTTGCCTGACCCTGAGCGCTTGCAAACGCTAGATAACCTCATCAGTCTGGCGCATCGCTTATCACGTAAACATAACCTACCTGCCAGTGACCTGATTGCTGAAGCCAAGATATGGCAAGCACAGTTAACTGAACTTGAAAACGAACCCAGCAGTGATGCCATGGCAGTTCACATCGAAGCAGCATGGCAGGCGTATCTAAGCCTAGCCAAAAAGCTACACAAAGCACGTACGCAAGCTGCTGAACCTATTTGTGCGCAGCTGGTCGAGCAGCTACAACCGCTCGCCCTACCCAATGCCCGCTGTAAGTTTGTCTTTCATAAAAAAGCAGACCAAGCACAGTATAACGCGCAAGGCTGCTATGATATCGACCTACTGTTTAGCGCCAATGTGGGTATGCCCATGCAGCCACTACACAAGATTGCCTCTGGCGGTGAGCTGTCACGAATGGCGCTGGTGATGCAGGTGTTACAAGCAACCAATGCCGATCACAATGCCGCCAAGCCCATGCTGGTCTTTGATGAAGTCGATGTGGGTATCAGTGGCGGCACTGCTCAAGTGGTGGGCGCCCTGCTACGCACCCTCGGACACACTCAGCAGCTGCTCGCCATCACCCACCAAGCACAGGTCGCCGCGCAGGCGCACCAGCATATCTTGGTACAAAAGCACCACCGTGAACAAACCCAAAGCGAGCTTGTGGTCGTATCCAAGCAAGATCAAATCGACGAGCTGGCGCGTATGTCAGGCGGCGTGATCATCACAGATGTCACACGAGAGCATGCCCGCAGTCTATTAACGGATGTCAAATCATGAGTATCAAACCCCATACAAACGCGGCGGCGCGGTGACAAGGCATCTGTTGATTTTTTAGGTGATATCGCCATATAGTAGTGCTTCATTCGACTGATATAATGCTTGTTTTTATGCCAAAGACCAACTTGACCCATCATTTTTTGATTGCTGCGCCAGAGATGTCCGACCCTAGGTTTACACAGGCACTGATCTATATTTGCCGCCATGACCCGCAGGGTGCAATCGGTTTGATGATCAATCGTCCGCTAGAACAAGCACGTGTTGGTAAGCTGCTCGAAGACCTAAGTATTGATGTCACCGATGCACAGGTGATGGAAGACTTGGCATTAGAAGGTGGGCCGATGTATCCTGAGGTGGGTTTTGTGCTCCATACTGGGCAGCCGACGTGGGCCTCTTCTTTCGCCATTTCAGAAAATGTCTGTATCACCACCAGTCAAGATGTGCTCAAACGTATCGCGGCTGGAGAAGGCGTTGGTCATTACCATTTGTGCTTGGGGCATGCCAGTTGGGATAAAAAACAGCTGGATCGTGAGCTTGAGAGTGGCGACTGGCTGGTTTGTCCTGCTGACTTAACTTTACTGTTTGATACGCCGTTTGAGGAGCGCTGGCAACTGGCCGCCGACAAGATTGGGGTCAATTTTGATATCTTAAGCAGTGATATTGGCCGCGCCTGATTGGTATATATGGGTATATAGGGCCCCTAGCACTGCTTGTACTTCTCTGATCATAATTCTCTAATAGATAGGCAACCAGTCGATCCACGCCGACAACCTCCAAACCGTGTACCACTTTTTATCTGACGCATAGGAAAGCCCCTGATACGATGACACCAAATATGATAACGCCTGATATGATGACCACTGACACGACAACAGCAAATGATATAAACCGCTCACCTACGGACGATAGTATAGGCGCTCCAAAAGCGCATTTATTACTAGGTCTGGATTATGGCGTCAAAAAAATGGGCATGGCGCTGGGTAACAGCGTCACTCAAACCGCGCGCGCCTTTGATATTTTAGCGATGAATAACGGTCAGCCTGATTGGGACAACTTACTGGGTATCATCGATGTCTGGCGCGTATCACAGATAGTCGTCGGCCTGCCGCTGAATATGGATGGTAGCAGCTCTATGCTGTCTAAACGCGCGCACAAATTTGCGCGCCGCTTGGCACACCGACTGATAGAGCAGCATATTCCTGCTACGGTGATCTTGTGCGATGAGCGTCTGACCTCCGTTGGTGCGCGTGAGATAGCATGGGAACAAGGCTGGATTCAAAGTCCGCGCGACCCAATTGATGACATTTCTGCCTGTATTTTGCTGTCGGCCTATTTTGCTGATCCTGACAGCGCGCTGCCGATCACTGCGGTTCAAGCGGAATAAGCAATCGTTTGTTGTGCGCCCTTTTTGCCAAGCCTATCTGATGGCTTGTGCCCCTTTTATAAAATGATGATGCATTATGACCACCATCCCTGAGCAACCCTCGCAGCATGGCTTTGCCCCGCTTGCCATTGCCCGTATTAAAGGCGCGCAGCGTGCCAATACCATTGCCATTTATCTGATTTATGCGGCGATTGGGGCTTTTGTCATTTTTGGCACCATCGCCAGTATCAAGATGTTCCATGACAACCAGATTCTTTATCAGCTGTTTTATAACTTGCCCTATGCCTTGGTTGCGCTGACCATTCCGATCACTCTTTACGATGCCTTTGTGATTTATCGTTATCGCTTAAACCAGCCCTCAATGATTGCCATGAGTATTGGCGTATCGACCATTATATTGCTTGGTGGGTTACTGTTTGCTGATACGGCGTGGTTGGGACTGTCCTGCTGGCTTGGCGTCGCGTTTTTATTCAAAGTCAGTTTTAAGCGTTTTTTTAATTTTTTAGACGTGGCGGCCACGGACGAAACCCTAGAGACGGCAGAAGTAGCCGACTCCGAAAATACGACCCAGTAAAACGCGCCACCCATAAACCCATCTACCTTGCTTTATGATAACGACTATGACCACTTCTATACCAGATAACACCATCGACCATCGCTTAGACACCCAAGGGCTGATTTGCCCTGAACCTGTGATGATGCTGCACCGAGTCATCCGCAAAGCAGATAGCGGCGAGGTGATCGAAATACTGGCCACCGATCCTGCTACCACCCGCGACATTCCTAATTTTTGCCGTCATTTGGGTCATGAGCTGATGACTCAAGAAACGCTGGCGGAAAACATCAGCCTAGATACTGACCCTGATGAAATCACTGTTGATGACGATGATGAAACGCCTACAAGCGCAACGCTGTATCGTTATGTGGTGAAGAAAAAAAGTGCTTAACCTTTATCCGAGCATCGCCCTATGAGCCGTGACCGCGCCGTACAGCAAAGGCAACCCAAAGCGCTGGCAGTCGATGACGAGCATGTCTATCTGACCGAGTTTCGTCAAGCCATGCTCGCGCGTGGTCTGGCAACGCGGACGCGCAATGCTTATATCCGTGACCTACGCCTATGTGAGCAAATGTGCCCTAGCGCACTCACTCACTGGCAAGATACGGATGTCCTACACTGCTTAGCAATGCTGAGCAAAGATGGCAAAACCCCGCGCACCCAAGCGCGGATGCTCTCAAGCCTGCGTCAGTTTTATCTATGGATGATTGCGAGTAATTTGCGCGAGGACAATCCCTGCGAGCGTATCAAAAGCCCAAAGCTCGGACGACCGTTACCAAAAGATTTGAGCGAAGCCGATGTCGATAATCTCTTGGCGGCACCCGATACCAGCACCGCACTTGGGCTGCGTGACAAAGCCATGTTAGAAGTGCTCTACGCGTGCGGTCTGCGCGTCAGTGAGCTGATTAACCTGTCACTTGAGCAAGTCAACTTAAACGCAGGCTGGCTACAAATCACTGGGAAAGGCAATAAAACGCGCTTGGTGCCACTGGGCGAATATGCCAGCGATGCGCTAGAAGATTACCTGTCGCATGGGCGCGGAGAATTGATTGCCCATCTAAAATCAGGCAACTGCCAAGCGGTGTTTTTGACCGCGCAGGGCGGCTATATGACGCGGCAGAACTTTTGGTATTTGCTTAAAAAGTATGCCAAAGTTGCCAGTATTGATAAAGCACTGTCACCGCATACCCTGCGCCATGCCTTTGCCACGCATCTGCTTAATCATGGTGCCGATTTGCGCAGCGTACAGCTATTACTTGGGCACAGTGACTTGTCCACGACGCAAATCTATACCCATGTGGCGACGGCAAGATTGCAGCAATTGCATGCTGATCATCATCCGCGTGGGTAACTTTTGGGTAGCGTGGTGGGCAGAATTGTCATTAAATATTGATTCATAATTGTCAGAGGAATACACCGTGTCGCACGCCGAGCCATCGTCCAATCCCGCCCTCACCCAAGCGCAAGAATTTGCGCTCAAAAAACTGACCATTATGGGTTATTTGGAAGGCACGTCCTTTCTGCTGCTCCTAGGTATCGCCATGCCTCTCAAATATATGATGGATATGCCTGAAATGGTCGGCTACGTCGGGCCTGTGCATGGGGTATTGTTTATCGCCTATATCGTTGTGCTCTTTATCACGGCGCATAAAATCAAAATGCCGCTGTGGGCGCTCCCTGCTGGTGTGCTTGGCTCATTTTTGCCCTTTGGGCCGTTTGTGTTTGATCATTTGTTAAAGAAGCGGTTGGGGAAGTAAGATTAAAGTTTTTTGTATGCTGGCAACGCTTAGGAATGTAATATAAAGAGTTATCTTCGAAGATAAAAAAATGGCAACAGCTCTAAAGCCATTGCCATTTTATAAAATTAAACTCTAGCAGTTAAAAATCGAAAGACAACTGCTGATTTGGATAACTACGACAATGTTCACAAACGCGTTCCCAGCGTTTGAATCTATACCGCCAGTACCAACGTACATGAACGGCTTTAGGGTAGGAACATTCTTTAGCCATATAGGCCTCCTGACTTCTTATAATTAATGAAATATCAATTTACAAGTAGCCACAGAGGCATAGACAATGCCTAACATTTAATATAAAGTATGTGTGTACCCTTCGAAAGTACAAAATACCTTTAAATTATGATAGTCATCAACCTCTGAGACTACTCATTTTTTTTGGTTTTTAATTTCTAAGCTCAGCAATTGCCGTTGCTGAGCTTTTTTAATCCTCCATATTTTGTTCCTCCTCTTCGCTCACTGGTTGTAAAGAATAAACGCCTTTCTTACTAGGAAGAGAATATATTAAATTTTTACTAATCATTCTATATAGCTTTGCACCAAGCTTTTGACGCTCAAGTATCTCACCAGTTTTATGGTAAACTCGAATCATTATTTTATCGATACTTGCAATACCACCCAGATCTTCAACAACTTCCATTAATAGGAAATCCTGTTTATCTGATTCAGAGATATTAAGTTCTGCAATTAGCTCAGGAGGTAAACCAATAAGGTCATTAGGAGTGATATAGATAGAGTTTGAGGAGGGTTTTTCTCTACAGTTATTTTCGATAAACTGCTTTAAAGATAGAAAGTCCTTGGACCTATTACGGTAGGCATCAGCTCTTACTTGATCACCTTGCTGTTCAAAATGACCACTACGTGCAACTTGATAAGTTGCTTGTTCGTTGACAAAATCTAGTACTTTGGGTAAACTATCCATTACTACCTCATGTAGTATGCGTAAAAAAATGGTACAGCCTAAGCTGTTTAATAATCCATTACTCTATTTGAAAAACTGCTCCTGAACGCTCTCTTTAGTCGGATAGCTCGCTCAGGGGCTTTTTCTTGTCTCTATAACTTAGATTCTATTGCATACTTTAATGCAAGTCAAGATGGTTAATTGAGATTTTGAAGTATAAAGCAATGAGTAACGCGATTTTTAAACAAGGCCAAGAGCTGAAAACTAAGTAAAACAACTAATTTACTATATTTTTCAATATGTTACGTAGAAAAAATCAATTTTGTCATATATATTTGATATTCAGTTAACTATATTTTAACGAATATAACTTGCTCAAAAATTTAAAATTAACATATCGACGTCTTAGAAATGCTGTTTATCATTCTTTAACAGCTGTCTTCCCCATTTAAATCTCGCAATAATACAATAGTCGCCTTACGGTGCGGTTTAGCCCTGACTGGAGCAGTTATCCTGTCATGACTGCTAGATTGCAAAGGCTTGGTAGGTCAGGATGTCGCGGTAGCAGCAACCTGACCTGTCTATAGCCGTGCCCTAGCAGATATGGCAGATAATAGCGGACGGCAGGATCAGCTCCTATCACAATTTTTGCAATAACGACGTCCCACAATACAACAGATAGCTGCAAACCTACCCTTTTCTCGTTACAATACCCATCATACGATGCGCACTGTCTGATTGGACAACGCACCCCCTTTTACCTATCTATTATTTGAGACTCCCATGAGCCATAGACCACCTGCTGACCTCCTCAAAAACGCCCAACACTGGCGCGAAGACATTCATTTTCAGCAAGACGTGCTGGGTAAGCCGTTTGATTTTGCGACCACGTGGGGTATTTTTTCACCGCAAAAGCTCGATGATGGCAGTTTGATGCTGCTGGATTATGTGGATTTTCAAGACGATGATGATTCAATCGACTTGGGCTGTGGCTATGGCGTACTTGGTATGACGGCAGCGCGCGAGTGCCCGAACGGTCAGCACACACTGATTGATAAAGACTTTATGGCGGTAGAATATGCACGCCGTAACTGCGAAAAAAATGGTCTAAACAATGTCGATGTGCATTTATCAAATGGCTTTAACCATGTGGCAGCGGACAAAAACTTTAGCCTTGTGATGTCGAACTTGCCTGCCAAAGTCGGTAAAGAGCAGCACTATCTATACTTCCTCGATGCTTATGCGCGCATGCGTCAAGGTGGGCGTTTTTATGTGGTCACCATTAATGGCTTGCGTCAGTTTATGAAACGCTCGTTTACCGAAGTGTTTGGCAATAGCGAAAAAATCAAACAAGGCAAAACCTATACCATTACCATGGCAACCAAAGAGTAATTTTTGCCACTCAACCACAAAAGATCGCCATAAAAAAAGCACGCTACATTAAAGGTAGCGTGCTTTTTTATTAGTTCATTCACGGATATGGGTTGTCTGCTACATCTGCCGTTTGATCAAATAGCCGCCGAGCACGGCGCTACCGATAATCGGTAACAGCACCATCAGCATGGGCGAAAACCCAGTCGCTAGAGAGATAAAACCAACCAAGTCCTGAATGTAGCTAAAGAGCAAACCAAACAGCAATGCTACGACGATACGTAAGCCCAAACTGTGCGTGCGTAGCGAGCCAAAGACAAACGAGCAGGCGACAATAACCAGTGACAATATCGACAAAGGCGAGAGTAGCTTTTGCCAAAAGGCGACTTCGTGCTTGATCGAGCGCTTGCCTTGTAGACCCATCAACTGGTGATGTGCATACAGCTGCGTGAGCGACATATCGTCCGCATCACGCGTCAACAGTGCCACCGACTCAGGTGCGAAGGGTAGGCTTAAGGTATCTGACGCCAAGCGCGCTTGGCGACTGTCAAAGCCTTGGGTGATGCTCAGCTCGGTCATGTTACGCAGCTGCCAGTTGTAGCGGTATTGCTCATCAACATCGCCGTGAGCTGGAATCAGCGTACGACCAGAGTAGTGCCCACCATCCGCACGAATCGCCGTTTGCAGGTTGCCCTTGTTATCTAAATGCCAGCGCTTGACTGTGCCGATATTGCCTGCCACATCAGCGTAGTCAATATATAAAATATCACTGCCATCAGGTCTTATGCCCTCTTCTTCGCCATTACCTGCGACTTGATAGCGCGGCAGCGCTGTCCAATAGCCACGTACCGAGATGATTTGATTGGCATCATCATCGTTGTTGATCGCGTGTGCCAGCTGATTGGTATGTGGCAGTACAAACTGATTGATACTCAGAGCCAGCAGCACAAAAATAAAAGCAGGCTGTAGCACCCAGCCGACGATACGATAAATACTCACGCCTGCTGCGCGCATCACCACCAGCTCACTTTTATTGGCAAGTAGTCCCAAGCCTACGACCGCACCCAGTAGCGCACCTGTGGGAATAAACTGCTCTAAAAAGTATGGCGAGCGATATAGGATATAGGTGAGCGCGTCACCCATGGTGTAGCTGTCGCTCAAAGAGTCAAGCTCAGACAGATAGGAGAACAGCACTTGTAGCGCCCACAAACCCATCACAGCGGCAACAATAGCCAGTAGCGCATTGATTTTGACATAACGGCTGAGTACTTTAAGGCGCATAGGCTTAGCAGATAGCGATGAGGCCATTAGCGTGATCCTCCTTCTGTGCCGCGGTGTGATGGATTCATCAACATAGCATCGCTATGATCGCCACGAAAACGTAAGCGCTGCTGGATGCGGCTACTCCAGTTGAGATACAGCGCCAGCCCCATAAAACCCAGAATCAACCAGGCATATGACCAAACATTGACGCTGCCTTTACTGACGGCATTTTTTAGAGAAATAATGCCAAGCGCGCAGCTGACAAACAATAAAATAGAGGGAAATAAACGCAGCCAACGCCCTTGCCGTGGTCGTACTTGTGCCAATGGCACCGCCAGCATCGGCGCGATAATCATCAGCCACGGTAGCGCGAACCGATAACCCAGCTCGCTTTGTGCCGCGCGCATGGTAGTAACATCACCATTACTATTACTGCTTGAGGTGTCCAGTGCGGCTTGCCACAATGGCCCGATTGGCTGGGTCTCAATATTGTCTTCGGTCACCACCTCTTTTGAGCGTGAACTTAACGTGATGCGGTAGCGATCAAAGCTGACTTGATTGTATTTTAGGCTGCCTGCTGCCACTTCATAGCGTCGTCCTTGGAACAAATCCAGCTGGGTTAAGCCGCTGCCACCACTATCTACCTGTTCGGCACGCTTGGCTAAGGTGATGATGTCTTTACTGATCGATTGCTCACTGTTATCAATGTTAACAGTCAAGGCGCGGGGCAACTCAGGCATGTCTGGTTCGTCATTGGCCGTATCAACCGTATTACTGACTGCAGACTTTTTATCTGCACTTTTACTCTGAATCAGTACCACATCTTGCAACTGCTTTCTGTCATCGCTCAGACTGCCCACATACAAATGATAATCGCCGCTGTTGATAAACTCATTGGGTCGTATCAAGTCAAAAGCATTATTCAATGCTTGCTGCTGCCAAACGGTTTCTGAAGAGCGTACTCCCCATGGCTTACCCACGATGGACAGCGCCGCCTCACCAACAAACAGCGCCACTATCAGCGGCGTCATCAACCGTGCCAGCTTGCCGCGTGATACACCACTGGCGTTGATAACCGCCATTTCTTGATCAACATACAAGCGGCCAAAGACCAGCATTAAACCAATAAAAAACGCCAGCGGCAAAATCAGCTCTAAAAAATACGGCAAATTATAACCGATGATGGTAAACAGCAAGCTGATATCCAGACCACCTTCAGCAGCAATACCAAAGTAGCGTATCAGACGGCCACCGAGCATCAGCACGACCAAAAACCCCAATACCAAAGCAGTGGTTGAGGCAACCTGACGGGTCATATAGCGGCGTAATATCACAATAGGTACTCTTAGCGGTTGGTGGTGCTGCGGTCTTTGAGCAGTGGGGTGATGCGGTGATGCAAGTCTGGGCCTTGGTATTAAGGGTATCGAGCTATTGAAGCGGCCAAACGTAACCGCTAATGCTAGCATGTTTTGTGCTCAGATGGCGGTGAAATGTGTTTACAAACATTACCCAAATCCAATTGGTCATACTAAAAGGGTTACCCAGTACATCTGCTCACACAGACGCCACATAGCCACTATAGATGCACACATTGTGCCTCTGTTATTTGGTCGCTGCTTGATTTACCATGATTGGGTTTGCAGCATTTCTAATAATAATAACCTGTGCTGTTTCAGATCTGTCACCACTATACCTTTACCACTATAAACGGAGCTTTCTATGTCTACGCCTTCTACCCTGCTCGAACTCTCTGGCGCTGAATTTCCCACATTAGAATGGTCAAACTGCGCGCTGGTATTTATCGATTATCAAAATGAATATGTCGATGGCGCGATGCCACTCGATCACTTGGGCGAAGCCGCCAGCACCAAAGCACGTTTACTGCTCAACAAAGCCCGCCAAGAAGGCGCGCCCGTCTTTCATGTGATGCATCATGGCCAAGAAAACGGCAGCATCTTTGATCCGCTGACCGAAAACGTCACCATTATCAAAGGTCTTGAGCCGACCGATGGTGAACAAACCATCATCAAAACCCATCCCAATGCCTTTTATGACACCCAGCTCAACGAGTTGTTACTCGCCACCAAAAAGCCGCAAGTGCTGTTTGCAGGCTTTATGAGTCATATGTGTGTCAGCGCCAGTGTTCGTGCAGCGTTCGATCTTGGGTTTCAAAACTTTGTCTGTCACGATGCTTGTGCCACCCGTGATCTGCCCAACTACGATGGCGGCGTGATGAGCGCAGAAGTGGTTCACAGCGCCGCGATGAATGCGCTACAAGACAACTTTGCCACTGTGGTATCCACCGACAAGCTGCTCAACTTGGGTTAACAAACCTCAGCTTAGGCCGTGTCAGTGCCAATCATCTGCAGCAAATGTGTGTGTAAACATTACCAACACCTTGCAGACTGCGCACTTGTCCGGTGATATGCTACACTACGGCACACGTTTGATGCGCCCCTTTATCGCCATATCAAACGATGTTAAAGCACCATGATAAGCATAAAATAACAACGATCATCATGATTCTCATTTAGCCATTATACGGCACTTTTATTGACTCATCGACGCGCGCCAATTGACGCCATACTGGCCATGACAGCGCGCCTCGCATAAATAAGGATAACAATATATGAATATCAGCTTAACCGCTCAGCTTCCGCAAACCCATACCAAAAAAATCATCAAAAAACCGACTGCCAAAGATGCAAGCTGTCTGGTGGTATTGGTTGATGACAACAAAAATATTCTTGCCAATGCAGCTGTCAATGAGTACCAAGCACGTATTGAACAACTGATTGAAGTCTCTCACTTCAATGGTAAGGCGGGCGAAGTCGTCGCGGACTACGCTCTGGCGGGTGATAAAAAAACCACCAAGCAAAATCCCATTCAGCTGTTATTGGTTGGCGTGGGCAATACCAAAAACCTCAGTCATAACGTGCTACAAAAGACGGCCAGTACCATTTACCAAAACACGCAAAAGCGCGTGACTGCCATCACCATCGCGTTAGGGGATGAGTTAAACAGCGACCAGTTGGGCCAGTTTGCCCTCAACTTGCTAGCCGCGACATACCGCTTTGACAAATATAAGTCAGAAAAAACCTCACCAGTATTGACCGATATTTACTTATTGGCTGATGATACGCTACAGTCAGCGCTCGACTTTGCCAAAGCCGTGTTTGCCGGTCAAAGCCTCACTCGCGATGTCGCCAATGAGCCGGGCAATATCTGCTTCCCCGCCTATATGGCAGAGCAAGCGCAGGAGCTGGCCAAAACCTATCCTGATCTGTTAAGCGTCACTGTATTGGGTGAAGCGGATATGTCAGCGCTCGGCATGGGCTGCTTTTTGTCTGTCGCTCAAGGCTCGACCAAAGAAGGCAAACTGGTACTGCTAGAATATCAAGGCAAATCCGCCTTTTCTGCCAGTAACCTGACAGCAGCGGCAGAAAAAGCCAATAGTGGCCTCAAAGCCCTTGCTGGTAAGCTGCCCAACAAAAAAGCCAAAGCCAGCCAAGCCAAAACCAACCAAGAAGAGTCAGAGGCGGCTATAAACACAGAACACGACGCGCCCATCGTCTTGGTCGGTAAGGGGGTGACCTTTGACTCAGGTGGTATTTCAATCAAGCCGGGTGCGGCTATGGATGAGATGAAGTTTGATATGGGCGGTTCAGCGTCCGTACTCGGCACCATCAAAGCCTTGTGTGAAGCGCGTCTACCTATCAACGTCGTGGGCGCACTTGCCTGTGCTGAGAACATGCCATCAGGGGATGCGACTCGCCCCGGTGATATCGTCACCGCTATGAATGGCAAGTCGGTTGAAATTCTGAATACAGATGCCGAAGGCCGCTTAGTCTTGGCAGATACGTTGTGCTACGTGCAGCGCTACAAGCCTGCGGCCATCATCGATGTGGCAACATTAACTGGCGCCTGCGTCATCGCCCTTGGTCATGTGCGCTCAGCGGTATTTAGTAACAATGAAGATGTGTTGTTCGAGCTTGAAAATGCCAGTAATCAATCTGGTGATTTGATCTGGCACATGCCGATGGACGATGCGTATCAGTCACAGCTTGACTCGCCCATCGCTGATATTCAAAACATCGGTGGCCGCGCCGCAGGTTCAGTCACTGCTGCTTGCTTCTTATCTCGCTTTATCGAAGACGGTCAGGCGTGGGCGCATTTGGATATTGCAGGTACAGCTTGGAACTCAGGCAAAGACAAAGCCGCGACAGGCCGCCCTGTACCACTATTTATGCAGTATCTAAAAAACAGCGCTGAGGCATAAGTCTCGATGCAGATCAGCTTTTATGTGTTAAGTGACGCTAAAGCCCAAGATATCTTGGGCTTTATTTGTCAGCTGACCGAGCGTGTCCTCAGCAAAAGTGAGCAGTCCTTGCTGATTTTAACTGAGGAGTCAGCGTTTTTAGCGGCCGTTGATGAAGCGCTGTGGTCGCACGATGCGCTCAGCTTTATCCCGCATCAGCGTCTGCCAGAGATCGATGAAGCTGACATCAATGATGCTCCAGTTCGTAGTGCCGATTTGCCTGCTCCTGTTTTGCTGGGCAGTTATCTACCAGCCGACTTTACTGGTATTGTGCTCAATACCACGGCTCAGGGTATCCAAACCTTTATGACGGACATGCATCAAACGCCGCCCAGCCGTGTGCTGGAGCTGATCCAGCCTGATACAGACAGCAAACAAGTTGGCCGTGATAAGTACAAACATTATCAACGCCTAAACTATGAGCTGACCCACTTTCAGGTGTGATACGGCTTAACACTCATGACTTTGTTCTGTGGTTTATCATAATGACTGCCGCGCTTTGATAGCGCGGCTTTTTTATGGCTGCGCCGCCTTTATAAGCAACCACATACCTTACTGAGGTTGACCAATGGCGGTAGGCGAATATTCAAAAAAATGCTACCATCCCTCCCCATTTATCATACTGTTTGTACAAAGTGTTAATTATTCATTAAGTTGAGGGTGGAGTGATGCGTTCATTAATAGCGATGTATCAACGAATAGGGCTGGTGCCGCTGATTATTATCGGCTTGGTACTGGGTATTTTGATTGGCTGGCTGGCACCAAGTGTCGGTATTGCGTTGGGTTTGCTCGGTACACTGTTTGTCGGCGCGCTAAAAGCCGTGGCACCCATACTGGTCTTTACACTGGTTATGGCGGCCATCTGTCAGCATCGAAAAGGCGGTGAAGTCTACGTCAAGCCCGTCTTGATCATGTATATTTTTGGCACCTTTTTGGCGGCATTGACTGCTGTTGTGGCCAGTTTTGCCTTTCCAACTGAGTTGGTGTTGGTCAACAGCGCCGTTGAACAAGTGCCGCCTGCTGATTTGAAAGAAGTCTTGACCACACTGCTCTTAAATCTCGTGGCCAACCCAGTCAGTGCCATTGCCAATGCCAACTATATGGGCATTTTGGCATGGGCGATTGTGATTGGCTTTGCTTTGCGCAGTGCCAGTGACACCGCGCGCGCGGTAGTGATTGACTTTGCAGACGCCATCTCGCAGGTGGTCAAATGGGTCATCGCTTTAGCGCCTTTTGGTATTTTGGGCTTGGTAGCCAATACCATTGCCGAGACAGGCTTTGCTGCTCTCGCAGGTTACGCCCGTATTTTGGGTGTACTGGTCGGCTGTATGCTGTTTATCGCCTTGGTCGCCAACCCATTGATTGTATTTATCAAAACACGCCGCAATCCTTATCCACTGGTATTTACTTGCCTGCGTGAGTCAGGTATCACGGCATTTTTCACTCGCAGCTCAGCCGCCAACATCCCTGTGAACATGAACCTTGCTCACAAGCTGGGCATCCACGAAGACACCTATTCAGTGACCATTCCATTGGGCGCGACCATCAATATGGCGGGTGCTGCCATCACGATTAATGTCTTAACCTTAGCGGCGGCGCATACCCTTGGCATCGAAGTCAGCTTTGCGTCAGCACTGCTGCTTAGCCTGATCGCCACCATCAGTGCGTGCGGCGCCTCAGGCGTGGCAGGTGGTTCACTATTATTAATCCCACTGGCCAGTAGCTTGTTTAGCATCCCTAATGATATTGCCATGCAAGTGGTTGCGATTGGCTTTATCATCGGTGTGATCCAAGACTCTGCCGAAACGGCGTTGAACTCTTCTACTGATGTGTTATTTACCGCCGCTGCGGATCCCCAATATTCTCGCTAATCCACCATTTATCGATGCACGTACACCACCAAAAAAGGGCACTGACTGAACTGACCCCCAAATGTTGGACGGTTTAGTTTATAAT
>NZ_JBHNYR010000021.1:0-51387 GCF_054960615.1 Psychrobacter sp. PSi21 | reverse complement strand
AAACTTATTATGTAATAATGAAAAATAAATGAATAATTCTATATCAATCAATGGTTTGTTATGGTATCAAACCAGAGACAATGACTCTCAAAAACAAAAGATATCATTTAATTTCTTATACTTAACAGTTGTTTAAAACATAAATTTTTCATCATTAGCGCATGTGCTATTTTAATCTCTGCTCCATGAACTGGTTATCGCTAAAATCTTGGGTTCAATATTCATTTCAAGTACTTTTTAACAGCCAATCTAATATATTTGCTAAGCGAATAAACATATGGCTAGTTTATTTTTAGAGTACTGGGTTTTTTGTGCATGAGTGACACAGCTTTATCGCTAAAAAGTAGCTGTACAGCTGTTATTTTTGCTGACACATAGCGCGTCTTTACGAATCCAATGCCACCATAACTACGACACTTTACGAAAGTCTAAAACCTGCTGTCTGACCACTCGCTCAATTTGCTGCCAATCCGCAAGATTATGGCGAGAATATTGCACACTAAGATCTAATGCCATCTGTGGCTCCAAATCGAAGAGGTGTTGACAAGGTGGGCTTGGCACATATCTATTACTGCACTCTATATAGGTTATGATTTGTCCCGTCTTATCTCGCTGTATAAAAACATCTTTTGCATATCTGTTTTCACGGTAAGGACGATTCGTCTTCGAGTCTATACCGGGCGGCGCATAAACTTCTAATCCGTATTGGTCGTTATCAAGTTGTTCATATTCGTGAACAGGACTTGCTGCTGAGCTAGGATGGAGCGCTCCATCACCAATACGATGGATTCCGCCTGCACCGTAATACCTGTCTCCAGAAGTGACATTTACCGATATCCAAGGACTGTCTGGTAGGTTCTTTTCCTCATTATAAGCACGCTTTATCTCCTTGTTACTCCCATCAAGTATGGTATGGTCGGTGTAGCGCACATCAAAACCAAAGCTATTGATCTTTGAGTCATAGCTGCGTGTGGGTTTGGGACCTTCTCGTTTTTTACTCCAAGCAGGGTCGCCGTCATACTCAACCAAATGTACGAGGTTTTTAGGCAAATCCACAGGGACACCACCCAAATCGCCAATATAGTTGGGCTTTGGTAAAAACTTTGCCAAGATCCCTTTATGGTTACCCAGCGCTTGCAAGGTTTCAAAAGCAGATTTATGACCAGAATAAAGACTGAATAGCGATAGCAAAAAGAACAAAGTTAGACTTAGTTTTCGATACAGATTCATTGTGTTTACGACCTTGACCAACGGTAAAATACATACTAACAATAGTTTGCTAAATTACACAGCCTTATTGTTTACTGACATAAAAAAAGCCTCACAATCGTTGTGAGGCTTTTTTCTTAGCGTGAAGATTTAGCGGTATGTCGGCAAAAAGACGACTTATTACTATCAGTCACCCTTTGCAATCTTAGGTGGACCCTTGAGTAAGTGCTCATCGACGAACTCATCTGCTGAGTTATGGTCTGCTGATTCATCCGTAATATAGCTTTGCTGCGCACGATACAGGATCAGACGATCTCGTCCTAAGCCGCGCAATAACGCATACATCATCACGAATATCACCAAGGCAAACGGTAGCCCTGCCACGATAGCCGCAGCCTGCAAAGCTCCCAATCCACCAGCAGCAAGCAATACAGCGGCGATGAGACCTTCTGCCGTTGCCCAGAATACGCGCTGGATTTTTGGTGGGTTGGTATCACCACCAGCCGTCAGCATATCAATAACAAAACTGGCCGAATCTGATGAGGTCACAAACCAGAGGATAATCATCACCACAACCATCAACGTGATCGGTTTTGCAAATGGATAATACTCGACCAATTTGAAAATCGCACTACCCGTATCGTCTTGTACTGCGGCTACTAAGCCTGGGCTGACGCCTGTCACAGAAGACAGAAGCTCCATATGAACAGCGACGCCACCAAAGGTAGTGAACCAGAAGAACAAAATCAGCATTGGAATGAGCAGTACGCCAAGCGTGAATTCACGAATGGTACGACCACGAGAGATACGAGCGATAAAGATACCAACGAATGGTGCCCAGCTTACCCACCATGCCCAGTAAAATATCGTCCAACTGCTCTGCCAATCTGTTCCACTATAAGCCTCACCCCATGTGCCCAAAGACACGATAGCGGTCAGGTAGTTACCGATGTTTTCGATAAAGCTATTAAAGATAAACAACGTTGGCCCTAAGACCACCATGAATACCAACAGCACAACGGTGAAACCAATATTGATATCACTCAGTCGTTTGATACCTTTATCTAAACCCATCATAAGAGAGGCGATGGCAAGGGCGGTAATAAAGGCAATCAGAATAAACTGTAACATCAGACTATTCGGCGCACCAAACAGCTTCTCAAGTCCAGAATTGATCTGCATCACCCCAAGCCCAAGCGAGGTAACCACACCGAACATCGTACCGAATACGGCTAAGATATCGACGGTATGACCCCATTTGCCATAAATCTTTTTACCCAGTAGCGGGTATAGGGTAGATCGAATCGATAACGGCAAACCACGGCGAAAATGGAAATACGCCAAAGACAATGCCACAACCGTATAAATACCCCAAGCGTGTAGTCCCCAATGCATAAAGGAGATGTTCATCGCTTGCTTGGCAGCTTCAACCGTTTCGGCCTCGCCCATTGGTGGTGCCATGTAGTGATACAGCGGCTCCGCGGTACCCCAATAAACCAGACCAATACCGATACCTGCTGAAAACAGCATACCGATCCAAGAAAACAGGTTGTACTGTGGTCGCTCCGTCTGCTTACCTAGCCGAATGTCGCCATAGCGACTCATTGCTAAATAAATACAAAGCGCCAGTGCTGAGTTGACCAAAATGATGAACAACCAGCCGAATTTATGAGTAAGAAAGTCTTGTAAAAAACTAAAGACCGCCGCTGCTGTTTCGGTAAAGAGCGCACCAAAAATGATGAACCCAACGATCAGTAGCGACGATGTAATGAACACGGGTTTACTCACCCGTGGAAAAGGTCCTAATCTGCCTACTTTTACTTCATCCATGTGCAAGTCTCAAAATTTAAGGAATATAACTTTAACAAAATAGGCATTAACTATCAATGAATTACAAAATAAACCTTGATAAACACTCTATTTTGCTCTAGACAATACATCGATTTTTCTATATTAACCAGAAAAGTATCGGTTGGTAGATGACTTTATTGTCATGCTACTCAGGCATCAGCCTGAGTAGCTGTGCATCGTTGCCATCTTCCAATACCCAAACCTGCCCGTGGGCCACGAGCACGCTGCGAATACGGTGACCCATATCATAGCGGTAGCGCTCATGTGCTGTTGGTGGCGTCTCATCATTATCTAGCTCTACCACGATCAGCGCTTTTGAAGACAAGCCGCTGATCAGCACATCGCCTTGCCATGCAGGAAAGTCATTGTGCGTGCCAGCTTGGTAAAAGCTGATTGATGATGGCGATATCACAGGCGTCCACGAAATGTGCGGCGCGGCAAATTCAGAGCGTGTGTCGTGATCGGGAATATCAATGCCTGAGTAGTTGCGGCCATTTGATACCACAGGCCAGCCATAGTTCAGACCTTTTTTAATTAAATTAAACTCATCACCACCGCGCGGACCCATTTCATGCGCCCATAACTGACCACGCTCATCAAACATCATACCCAATACGTTGCGATGTCCCAACGTCCACAACTGCTTGGTCACGCTATTGTTATTTTTATTGTCAATAAACGGATTGTCCTCAGGCACGCTACCATCAGGATAAAGCCGCACAATTTTGCCCAAATTGACACTCATGTCTTGTGCTGGTGTTTTTTTCTGCCGTTCACCTGAGCTGATGTACAAATACTGACCATCAGGGGAAAACAGCAGGCGGTGACTATAATGCCCTTGACCTTCCACTTTGGGCATTTGTTGCCAAATGGGCGTGATGTCCTGCAAACGTGGTGTCTGTGTATCCAGACCCGTCAACGTCGCTTTGATGACCTTCGCGCCATAGGTATTACCACTGCTGCCCGCTTCAACATAACTGATATAAATGGCCTGACTGCTGGCAAAATCGGGCGCTAAGATAATATCACCCAGTCCGCCCTGTCCACCATACGCCACGTTAGGAACACCGCTAATACGGCGCTTGTCCCCTGAAGCGCTATCGACCACAAACAGCTCGCCTGACTTTTGCGTGACCAGCAGCATAGGGTCAGTACCATCGGTGGTCGGCAGAGCAGTCATCGCCCACGGTTCGATAAAGCGCGCGATGGTTTGGGTGGTAAAGGCGGGTTTGTCTGCCTTTGTTCTTTCGTGGTCTATGTCCGCTTGTGCCTCTGCTGAAGTATTGGTAGCACTGGGGCTACTGGTCGCTTGCGCGTTGCTCTCAGCGGTATCTGTCTGAGCCGCACGCTCAGGCTCCGTCGTTGAGGAGTTGGAGCATGCCGATACGCTCATCAAGAGCGCCGCGACACTGACAATACCGCCAAGGCGTTTGCTATTTGAGATGGTCATGGTCGTCACCTACTTAACCTGTCAATGGAAACTTTTATATCCTTTACAGTTATAACACAGCACAGACGCCTTAATCGTAAACAAATAAAACCCCCTACCTGTTTATACCAGTAGAGGGTTCCGATGAATACGATGTCTGGGTTAGCCGTATGATCAGCTCATCCGCAGCTTATCAAAGGTTAATTTATCATCCGCGCCGACATCGACCTTGATGATGTCGCCCGCCACAAAGTCGCCCGCTAAGAGCTTGAGTGACAACGGGTTTTCGATCTCTTGCTGGATGGCGCGTTTGAGTGGACGCGCGCCATACACTGGATCGTAACCGACAGAAACCAGTTGACTCATGGCAGCATCGCTTAGGGTGATACCCAGCTCACGTTCTTGCAAACGGTGACGCAAGCGATCCATTTGAATATCCGCAATGCCTGCCATTTGCGCTTGTCCTAACGCATGGAAAACCACAATCTCGTCAATACGGTTGACAAACTCAGGACGGAAGTGCTCACCGACCGACTCCATGACGGCTGCTTTGACGTCTTGATAGTCTTCACCGACCATCTCTTGGATTTTGTTTGAGCCTAAGTTACTGGTCATAATGATGACGGTATTTTTAAAGTCCACCACGCGCCCTTGAGAGTCAGTTAAGCGACCATCGTCCAAGACTTGCAGCAAAATATTAAACACATCAGGATGCGCTTTTTCTACCTCGTCAAACAGTACCACGCTATATGGCTTACGGCGTACCGCTTCGGTCAACGCGCCGCCTTCTTCATAACCGACGTAACCTGGGGGCGCACCCACCAAACGGCTGACACTGTGTTTTTCCATAAATTCACTCATGTCGATACGTACCATCGCCTCTTCTGAGTCAAATAAGAAATTGGCCAGTGATTTGGTCAGCTCAGTTTTCCCCACCCCCGTTGGCCCAAGGAACAAGAACGAACCTGAAGGACGGTTGGGATCAGACAGTCCCGCACGGCTACGGCGTACCGCATTAGCAACCGCTTCGACTGCTTCGTCTTGACCGATGACACGCTCATGGAGTTTGTCTTCCATGCTCAGCATTTTTTCACGCTCACCCTGCATCATTTTGGTAACAGGAATACCAGTAGCGGCGCTGACCACTTCTGCGATTTCATTGTCAGTGACTTTGTTACGCAGCAGCTTGACATTTGGCGCATTGGTTTGCTCTTTTTGCTCTGCCAAATCCGACTCATGAATACGGCGCTCAAGCTGGGGAATGGTTTCATATTGCAGCTTAGACATGGCTTCATAATCACCTTCGCGGCTGGCCTTGTCATAAGCAATACGTGCTTTGTCCAGCTCGTCTTTGAGCTGCTGGCTGCCTTTCACTAGTGCTTTTTCGGCTTGCCAGATCTCATTCAGATCAGCGTATTCTTTTTCCAGCTCGTCCACTTGCTGGTTAAGGGCTTTAAGCTCAGCTTGTGCGCCTGCATCTTCTTCGTTTTTGAGCACTTCACGCTGCATTTTGAGCTGAATCAAGCGACTGTCCAGCTTGCCCAAAGACTCAGGCTTGCTGTCCATTTCCATACGCAGACGACTGGCCGCTTCGTCGACCAAATCAATGGCCTTGTCTGGTAGCTTGCGATCGGTGATGTAGCGATGGCTCATACGCGCCGCCGCAATGATGGCGCTGTCTTGAATATCGACGCCATGATGCAGCTCGTAACGCTCTTTGAGACCACGCAAGATGGCGATGGTGTCTTCAACCGTCGGCTCATCAACCAGTACTTTTTGAAAACGGCGCTCAAGAGCGGCGTCTTTTTCAATATATTGGCGATACTCATCCAGTGTGGTTGCGCCGACGCAGTGCAGCTCACCACGTGCCAATGCAGGTTTGAGCATGTTGCCTGCGTCCATCGCGCCATCACTTTTGCCTGCGCCAACCATGGTGTGCAGCTCGTCGATAAACAAGATGACGTTGCCTTCTTGCTTTGCCAAATCGCTCAGTACGCTTTTGAGGCGCTCTTCAAACTCACCGCGAAATTTCGCGCCAGCGATCAATGCACCCAGATCTAGCGACAAGACTTCTTTATGGCGCAAGCCTTCTGGTACGTCGCCGTTGACGATTTTTTGAGCCAAGCCTTCTACAATCGCGGTTTTCCCCACACCCGGCTCACCGATCAACACAGGGTTGTTTTTGGTACGGCGCGAGAGCACTTGAATGGTACGGCGGATTTCTTCGTCACGACCAATCACAGGATCAAGCTTGCCCAATTCGGCACGCTCAGTCAGATTGATGGTGTATTTATTGAGCGAGTCGCGCTGGTCTTCTGCGTTTTGGTTGTTCACCGTGTCATCACCGCGCAGATTTTCGATAACGTCTTTGAGCTTGCTGGCGGTCACACCCGCGCTTGCAAATATCTTTTTGGTGTCGCCTTGCTCAGCGAGCGTTAGCATCACCCATTCGGTAGCGATAAAATCATCGCCTGCTTTTTGCGCTTGACGATCGGCTAGGTTCAGTACTTTGACCGAATTTGGGTTAAGGTTAACTTCACCTGTCGGCTCTGCGATGGTGGCTTGGTTATCAAGCGCCTTTGCCACGCCATTTTTAAGTGCAGGAATCGACGCACCTGCCTGCTGGCAAATGGCGAGGTTGGCTTCATCTTGTAGCAAAACGGCCAATAAATGCACAGGGTCGATACCCGTATGGTCACGACCAAGCGCGAGGCTTTGGGCTTCTTGGATAGCGCCTTGCAATTTTTGCGTAAACTTTTCAAATCTCATTGTGATGTCCTTAGATTATCGGGATAAAGTAGCGGCTTGTTATAAGTATGTGCCGCTTACTGATGTTTTCTATATAGGGCACAGTCGCTGCGCTTTCAATACAAATGAGTGAAAAATACACTATTTTTTATTAAGTTTTACCTCACAATATATCTGTTATGGCTTATAACCATTCTATTGGCAATGGTATCCTAATGTCACTATTTATTGCGAGTTCAGCTATTGTTTAAGAGTGTTCATCACCAGTATGGCGCGCAATAAATACAGACAAATGACAGCGCGCCGAGACAACAACGCCAAGCGGATATGCGTTAATAAGGTCTGGATATAATCAACGATGGTTAGGATGGGAATGGGCAAGTACGGCGCTTGCCCTTTGGTTATGGCTTATCTTTTATTCGACTTATCCTTTATTCATAAACAGTAGCTCTTCATAAACAGAGGCGCGGCATACGCACTTATTCGACGATTTCAATCGGTACGCCAACGGCCACCGCTGCCATGATTTCATCCATTTCCTCATTGGTAACCGCGATACAGCCATCGGTCCAGTCGCGCTGCTGATTCAGCAGTGCCAAATGTCCAAAGCCATTCATTTGACCATGAATCATGATATCGCCGCCCGGACTGGCACCAAGTGTCGCCGCATGCGCCCGATCTGCCGCATTGGGATAACTGATATGAATGGAGCGATAGGCAATAGAGTTTTCGTTTTTGTAATCTAAAGTATAGCTTCCTGTCGGCGTGCGCTCATCGCCTTGAACTTGCTTATGGCCAACAGGATTGTCCCCGAGTGCAATGCGGTAGGTTTTGAGCACCTGTCCGTCATGCATCAGCTGTAAGATGCGCTCTGACTTATCAACAAAAACTTTGTCCGCCTGCACGCCTGCCATAGATTGGCTGGTGTATAGATCGCCGCTTTGCGCGGCAGCGGACATTTGGCTGTATACGGTCAAACCCAGTAGCAGTCCAAAAGAGATGAACATCAGACCAATAGCGGCCCCGCGATGACGATGTTTAATAATAGAAGATGACATAACCAAACAGTTGTAATGTGTGTGCTACTCAATATAACAAAGCGGTAGCACAAACTGTATGGAAAGTTTATGATTTGCCCGTCAATACTACTTATTTGCGACCATCACCTGCCTAGCGCGTGTTATAAACATTATAAGCCTTAGGTCATCAAACCATACGAATGGCACCATCTAAACGGATGACTTCACCGTTCAGATAGGCATTATCAATGATATGGCTGACCAATTTGGCAAACTCTTCAGGCTGACCCAAACGCTTAGGATACGGTACAGCACTCTCTAGCTGCTCGCGCGCCTTTTCGGGAATACCTGCCATCATTGGCGTGCCAAACACCCCCGGCGCGATGGTCATCACACGGATACCATGGCGGGCCAGCTCACGTGCCAGCGGCAAGGTCAACCCTACCACCCCTGCTTTGGACGAAGCATAGCTGGCTTGACCAACTTGACCATCAAAAGCGGCGATAGAAGCGGTGTTGATAATCACCCCTTGATCGATATTTTGCGCGGGTTCTGCACCGTCGCTCTGGTTGCTGACGCGGCGCGCGATACTGGCGGCAACCAAACGTGCGACATTGAAGGAACCGACAAGGTTGATGTTCACGCCGCGACTAAAACTGTCCAAATCTGCAGGATTGTTGTCACGGTCGAGCAGCTTTTGTACCACCACGATGCCAGCGCAGTTGACTGAGCCTTGTAAACTGCCAAATGCCTGCTCAGCCAGTTCTACTGCCGCTTGTACGTCGTCGCTACTGGTGACGTCACAATGGATAAAGCGCACGCTATCGCCCAGCGCTTCACTTAGTGCTTGCCCGCGCGTGTCGTTGAGGTCTGCAATGATGGCCTGCCCCCCTTGTGCCACCAGCGACCGCACCACCGCCTCGCCCAATCCTGATGCCCCGCCTGTGACCAAAAAACTGTTTGATGCTACTTGCATGATGTGTCCTTAACCCTATCTGGTATCTGAATATAATGTGTTGTATTGAACGCACTGGCGCGGCTTACTACGCTGATAAGCTGCGTAATAAAAAGCGCTGTATTTTGCCGCTTGGGGTTTTTGGCAAGCTGGATACAAACTCTACCTCACGCGGATACGCATGAGCTGAGAGTCTGGTACGTACCAGCGCTTTGATTTGCTGGGCGATCTCATCTGTGCCCTCCATACCCTCTTTAAGTACCACATAAGACTTGATGGTATGCCCGCGTACTTCGTCGGGCACGCCCACGGCGGCAGACTCGGCAACGGCGTCATGCTCAAGCACGGTGTTCTCTACATCGGTTGGCCCAACGCGGTAACCTGCCGTAATGATAATGTCATCATCGCGGCCCAAAAACCAATAGCTGCCGTCTTCATGGCGCTCGACCACATCCCCTGTCAGATAGTAGTCATCGACGAAGGCTTGTTTTTCATTCCAGCTGTAGCCGCTGAAATAAAACGCAGGCGACTGACTGACCACCACTGCCAGCTGTCCCGGCTGACCATCGGGCAAGACATTCATATCGTCATCGAGCACCACCAGCGTGTGCCCCAGCATCGCCACGCCCATAGAGCCGACTGGTCGATTGTGCGACAGCGCATGATGCGCGCAGCAGGTCATGCCCGTTTCGGTCTGACCGTACTGATCGCGCACATGACAGCCCAAATGCGTCTCGACCCAATTGACCACTTCGGTATTTAAAGTCTCGCCAGCAGAATTGGCACAGCGCAGGACTAAGCCGTCAGTGTGATTAGCCGCACTGGTATCTTGCTCAGTCCTGTCCGCAAACACGCCGCTTGATTTGAGCATGCGATACGCGGTCGGCGACGAGGCCAAATTGGTGATACCATGCTTGACCAAAAAATCGCGGGTGTTGGGCGCATCAAAGCCGGCTTCATTAAAGTAGGTGGTTACGCCCATCAGTAGTGGCCCTGTGATGGCATAGTACAAGCCGTATGCCCAACCTGGGTCGGCCATATTCCAGTACTTTTCATCTGCACGCAAATCAATGGCGTAACGCATATACAGATAAAATGCGGGTAAAGCTGTTAAGGGCACGCTCACGCCTTTCGACTTACCGACCGTTCCTGAGGTAAACATCTGCAAAAACGGAGCCTCTGCATCCAATATCACAGCATCAAAGCGGGTTGGCTGGCTGGCTATTTTGGTTTGATAATGGTCATCGCCCCACATCTCGCTGTCTGCTTGCGTACCGACCATCACCATTTTGGTTTGTGCGGCCAGCTCCGCAAACTTGTCTCGATTGTCGCTGTTGGTGAACACCACCTTGGTCTGAGCTTTGTCCAAACGGTACTTAATCGACTCGTAGCCAAAGGCGGTAAACAGCGGCTGATAAATCGCGCCAATGCGCCATGTCGCCAGTACCACAACCAGCAGCTCAGGCGTACGTGACAGCATGGTCGCCACACGATCGCCTGCCTGCACGCCATAAGACTGCAATAGGTTGGCCACTTGGGCGCTATAAGTGTCCAGCTCACCAAAAGTCATGGTAGTGACTGTGCCTGATAGGTCTTCGTGGACTAAAGCTGGGTGGTCGGCGTGACCGTCACGTACATGGCGACCGCAGCACGCCAAATAAGCGTTTAGGCGGTCATCAAGGTGGCTACCGAAGATATCCTGTAACAGCGTATCCATATCAAACTGTTCATAATGCTCGGCATAGCTGGGAGCGCTGTCGGTATCATGATTGGTTTGGGAGTGCTGATTGTCAGTATTGGCGGTCGTGGTTGGGGCGCAGCGACTGGTGGCTGCGCGTTCAGAAATGGTAGTCATAGCGCTAATCCTTTAGCAAATAATCATAAAAGCGGCTGATTTCCTACAAGCCGTGTGTCCTTATTCCTTATCACTTCTATTAATAACGTATTTTTTATATTGTTTCAATACGAATCGTATCATTTTTATTGTTTTGAACCATCGCGTCATACCCTCAGTATTCTACCGCGCGCAAAAAGCCCAGCAGTGCCTTTTCTTCACATTGCTGATGACTGCGAGTGCGTCCGCGCCGTGCTTGGCGATAACGCTCATAAAAGCCGCCTGCCAAAAAGGCTTCGATAATTACGGGATGGATATAAGAGGCGCGGCATACCGCAGGGGTATTACCCAGCTCGTCAGCGACAGCTTTGACCATCTGTGTGACCACAGCTTGACGCTTGTCACTGTCCGCGCCGCTTTGACGCACCGCATCACCGTCCGCATCGATACAGGCTTCGTATAGATGATGCGCCGCCAGCACGCTTGCCATCCATGTGCGAAAGTCCTTGGCGCTATATAGTGCCTCATCACAGTCGATATGCTCACGCAGATAGGCATTGATATCAGCACTGTCCACTTCTTGCTTATCGCCATGGTCATCGAGGTATTTAAAAATACGATATCCTGGCAAATCTGAGCAGGCGCGCACAATGTCAACCAAGCGCTCGTCTTGCAATTCAATATGATGGGTTTTGGCACTTTTTCCGACAAAATCAAAGGCCAGTCCATTGTCCGTTTCGCTCACATGCTTGCTACGCAGGGTACTGAGGCCATAGCTTTTATTCAGCTTGGCATAACGACTGTTGCCGACCCGAATCAAGGTGGTTTCTAATAGCTTCACCACCGCTGCCAATACGTTGGCGCGTGATAGCGGCGCCGCTTCCAAATCGTGTGCCACTTGGGCGCGCAGACTGGGTAGTCCGTTGGCAAAGCCGATCATGGCATCAAATTTTGCCTTGTCACGGGCACTGTCCCATTGCGGATGATATAAGTATTGTTTGCGCGCCTTGTCATCACGGCCAGTCGATTGCAGATGGCCATCGGGATATTGGCAGATCCACACCTCAGACCACATAGGCGGTATCACCAGCGCATCAAAGCGCTGACGTAGCGCTTTGTCTTTGACCGTCTGGCCTGTCGCATCACGATAGGTAAAGCCACGCCCCCAGCGGCGACGGGTATAACCGGGTTCTTCATCACTGACATAACGCAAATTGGCGCGGCGTGCCAGTCGTTCATAATCATGGCGCGTATCTTGTGTGGTTGATTGCTCATTTGTTTTATCCATAAAAATACTCATTTCATCATTTTATGGTTTTAGCATAGTAAACCGCGGTTATTTTTGCTGTTTGTTTGCCACGGACAAAGTGTAATCCTGTGTAAAATAAAACAGTAATGACAATAGCGATAAGGGTTATAAAGGCTGCATTTTTGAGGCATAATTCAGTACTATTCAAAACTTAAGTTTATTAAAAATGAATCATTCACCTATCAAGACAACACCACTTTCTACAACCAATTACGAGTTGTGGTTACCATTATGGCAAAACTATCTGACATTTTATGAGACCCAATTATCAGCAAGCACAACAGAGGCGATTTGGCACAACTTGCTGAATGAAAGCGTTCCCATCTATGGATTTGGCGCATGGAGAGACGATATTTTGGTGGGCATAACCCATGTGGTGCTACATCCCAACACATGGAATATCAATGAGTGTTGTTACTTAGAAGATTTATATGTCGTTGATCATGTCCGTGGTCAAGGCGTGGGACGCGCATTGATTGAGCATGTCTATGCCTTTGCTCAGGAAAAAGACTGCAACCGCGTCTACTGGACGACGCAAGACAGCAACATCGCTGCTCGTAAGCTCTATGACAAGCTGGCAGATTTGACCGATATGGTGCAATATCGTAAAAACCTATAAATAACTTGCCTATAAAATAACCATAAAAAACGCCAAGCATTTGAGCTTGGCGTTTTTTATGGTGAGACTGTTCAATGTAGAAACAGGTCAATATAGAAACCGTTATTCACCATATAGGCATAGATAAGCCGTTTCTACCTCAACTTTTACTTGGAACTTTTGATTGGCTTCAACAGTAAACTGCTCGCCAGCATTAAACGTTTGCCAGTCATCACGCTCTGGTAGCTTGACCGTCAATGCACCGCTGACCACGCTCATGGTTTCAAACTCACTGGTGCCAAACTCGTACTCACCAATTTCCATAACACCTACCGTGGCAGGCTTAGTTGCTGTTTGAAAAGCAATCGAAGTTACTTTGTCATCAAAATAATTATTTACGCTTGGCATAATCTTCCTTAATTACCTGTTAGTTAATATGTTATTTTACAGTCCTGCTTTTAGACTGGCTTCAATAAATTGATCCAGATCGCCATCCAATACCGCGCCTGTGTTAAAGGTTTCAACCCCTGTACGCAAGTCTTTAATACGGGAGTCATCGAGCACGTATGAGCGAATCTGACTGCCCCAGCCGACGTCTGACTTATTATCTTCGACCGCTTGCTGTTTTTCCATACGTTTTTGCATCTCAAGCTCATAGAGCTTGGCGCGAAGCATCTTCATCGCCGTGGCTTTGTTGCCATGCTGACTACGTTCGTTCTGACAGGTCACGACCACGCCCGATGGCTCATGGGTGATACGTACCGCAGAGTCTGTGGTGTTGACGTGCTGACCACCTGCCCCTGAGGAGCGATAGGTATCAATGCGTAAATCCGCTGGATTGATGACAATCTCGACATTGTCATCAATCTCAGGCGAGACGAACACCGCTGCAAACGAGGTATGACGCCCATTATTACTGTCAAATGGTGATTTACGTACCAAACGATGGACACCGATCTCAGTACGCAGCCAGCCAAACGCGTAATCGCCTTTGATCTCAATCGTCGCCGACTTGATACCCGCAACGCCGCCCGCTGACACTTCAATCACATCAACTTTGAAGCCGTGCGCTTCCGCCCAGCGTGTATACATACGCAGCAGCATCTCCGCCCAGTCTTGTGCTTCGGTACCACCACTGCCTGACTGGATATCCAAATAGCAGTTGTTTGGGTCCATCTCACCGCTAAACATACGGCGAAATTCTAGATCTGCCAAACGCGTCTCGGCACTATCTAGCTCGGTTTGTACATCGGTCAGCAAGGCTTCATCTTCAGCCTCTACTGCCAGCTCTAGCATGGCAGACGCGTCTTCTAATGTGGTTTCTAAAGAGACTACCACGTCGATGACGGCATCCAGTTGGCTCTTTTCTTTGCTGATTTTGGTGGCACGCTCAGGGTCATTCCACAGTTCTGGATTTTCCAGCTCCAAATTGACTTCTTCTAAGCGTTCTTGCTTGCCATCGAAGTCAAAGATACCCCCGAAGGTCGCGACCACGATTGCTTAGGTCTTTGATTTGTTCTTGGTATTGATTGGTTTCCATAATAGTTCCTGTCATAAAAGTAAAATACTGCCGCTGACTGTCTCAGCGCCAGTCATTATCAGCACAGACGCGCTCGGTTATCATGATGAGCGGCGCTATGGGTCATGCGCATACGGATGCAAAGTGAGCTATATCGCCCAGTCCTCTACCGCCCAGTGGTGGGCAAGTGCATGCGCATGCAGGCTGTCATCAGGTGACACGCAGACGGGCACATCCGCCCATTCTAACAGTGGAATGTCATTCTTTGAATCAGAATAGGCATAGGTTTTGTCAAACGTGACGCCAGCGGCGCGCTTGTTGTCCAGCCATTTATCCAAGTGGTAAATCTTACCCGCCTGAAAATTTGGCTTGTCGGTCAGCTTGCCTGTATAACGCGCATCCACAATTTCAAGCGGTGTCGCCAGTACATTGGCCGCCATGATATCAAAACGCTCAGCGATTGCCGATACCACAAAGTCATTGGTTGCTGAGATAATCACCACTTCATGGCCACGGTCTAAATGCTCTCGCAGCACCGCTACCGCTTTTGGACGCATGTGCGGCTCGATCTCATACTTAATATAGTCTTCACGCAATTCGTGTAAGCGATCAAGCGGTAACGTGGTCAAAAACTGCGCGACAAATTCATTGTATTCCGTGGCATCGAGCGTGCCTTCGATATACTGCTCATAAAATGCTTGATTGGCGGTGCGGTACTGCGCTTCGTCAACGAGACCGTGTTTGACAATATATTCGCCCCATAGATAGTCACTGTCGACATCCAGTAAGGTATGGTCTAAATCGAATAATGCCAGTTGCTTCTGCTGCTTTTGTGCTTGATTTACCTGCTGTACTTGATTTGCCTGCATAGTGAGACCTTATCGTTGATTGCTAAAAAATATGACGTGTTTAATAAAATTGGGTATGGTTGTTGACCAAAAATGAAAGCGTTGATCAAATACAGCCTTTAGCCTGTTATCTGTTAAATTAGGCTTAGGATACCTATATGCTTTTAATAAAAAGTGCCTTTAATAAGAAATGTCTTTAATCAGGCATTGCTATTTCGGTCAGACCTTCTTTATAAGTCTCACAAAGCTCAGCGTAATGGTGTGCTGACATTTTTAGCATGGCGGCTTGCTCATCAGTCAGCGTTTTGACGACTTTTGCAGGTGCACCCATCACCATTGAGTTGTCTGGAATCACTTTGCCTTCTGTGACTAGGGCTTTGGCACCAATGATGCAGTTCTTACCGATTTTGACATTATTAAGCACCACCGCACCAATGCCAATCAGACTGTTGTCACCGATTTGACAGCCGTGCAGCATCGCCATATGACCGATAGTGACGTAATTGCCAATATTGGCCTCGATACCCAAATCAGTATGAATCACACTGTTTTCTTGCACATTACTATAGTCACCGATATGAATGTGGCCGACGTCACCGCGCAATACCGCCCCAAACCAAATGCTGGCTTTATGACCCAAATACACATCACCGATTACTTGTGCCGAGTCAGCGACCCAACCATTGAATGGTACGGCAAAGCTTGGCGTTTTGTCCAAATATTTAAATATCATCATCCATCCTTAGTTCGTATGATTGGTATAAAAAACTGCAAATTATGGCATCAGTCTATTTTTGCCTATGATGCGCGATTTTTTAGCGGCGAATGCCCACCTTTATAGTACAATCAGCCGCGCTTACTTTATCCATTTTTTCGATGGCAGCATCGATTATTGCTACTGCTGCCCTATCAAGGACGTATTTATGCCGCGCACCCCCTACGCCCCCATTATCCTACTCGCCAGCAGCATGCTCATCGCCGCGCCCAGTCAGGCCGACAGTCATTCAGGCGTCAAACGTGCAGGCGATATCATGGCTTTGACGATCCCTGCCCTTGCCTACGGTAGCACCCATTATATGGATGATAAAGCGGGACGTCAGCAATTTTATCAGTCATTTGCAGCCAATGTTGCCGCCACCTATGCGCTCAAGTCAACCATTGATAAAGAGCGGCCCGATGGCAGCGACCAAGACTCCTTTCCTTCAGGGCATACGTCACTGGCTTTTCAGGGTGCCAGCTTTATTCACAAACGCTACGGCTTAGAATACAGTATTCCTGCTTATGTGGGGGCAACCTTTGTAGGCTATAGTCGGGTAAAAGCCGACAAACATGATGTGGGTGATGTGCTGGCTGGCGCGGCGCTTGGTGTGGCCAGTAGCATGGTGCTGACCAAACGCTATAATGATGATCTGCTGCTCACCACTGATCTTGCTTCTGATTATTATGGTTTTGCTGTCCATTACCAATTTTAATCGCTGCGTTTGCGTACAGTGCTAGCCCTTCTCGCAAAATTTTAGTATAATGCGCAAAATCTGTGCCTAAGCGAGCGGACATGATGCGAGTTACTCATTCACTACCCAGTGAGTTTTGTAGTTCTCATTGCTGATGTCTTCTCGCTTTTTTGTGGACAATTTTTGCCTTTATGTCGATTTTTCGGTGTCTTCACGGGTACTTTGAAATGATAAACAGGCACATATTGCACCACAAACTATATGGGCACCCCCAAATTAAAACGGAGGCAAACCTTGAATTCATCGGCAGATATACAAGCAATTTTGGCACTGGCAGACGGCACAATTTTTCACGGTGTAAGTATCGGCAGTATGGGTCATCGTGTCGGTGAAGTGGTATTTAATACAGCCATGACAGGGTATCAAGAAATATTAACCGACCCAAGCTATGCCCGTCAGCTCGTCACACTGACTTACCCGCACATCGGTAATACGGGTACCAACAGTGAAGATAGCGAATCTGGCAACACCCATCAAGTCTGGGCTGAGGGTTTGATCATTCGTGATGCCACCATGGCGACCTCAAGCTTTCGCAACACCGAATCCCTCACCGCCTATCTACAGCGCAACGATACCGTTGCCATCGCAGATATCGACACCCGCCAGCTCACCCGTGTGCTGCGTGACCAAGGCGCACAGCACGGCTGCATCATGACGCCCGCTGAAGGCAATGTCATCACCAGCGACGACGAGCAAAAAGCGATTGTGTTGGCGCAAGGCTTTGCAGGCCTAAAAGGTAT
Organism: Psychrobacter sp. PSi21; assembly: GCF_054960615.1. Taxonomy (NCBI): domain Bacteria; kingdom Pseudomonadati; phylum Pseudomonadota; class Gammaproteobacteria; order Moraxellales; family Moraxellaceae; genus Psychrobacter; species Psychrobacter sp. PSi21. Next base: position 33,817 of record NZ_JBHNYR010000021.1, on the reverse strand, counting down.
GGATCTGGCCAAAGAATGCTGTAACCCTGACGGCTTTGAGTGGACTGAAGGCACATGGGAGCTATCAGACACCCTACTCAACCGTGATATCGAAGGCAGCCATGACACCGGTACAGGCGGCTTTTTTAAGCAGCTTGGCAAGCAAATCGAGCACAAATACGACGTGGTGGCCTATGACTTTGGCACCAAAACCAACATCCTGCGTATGCTTGTTGATCGCGGCTGCCGCGTGACGGTTGTCCCAGCACAAACCCCGATTGCTGACGTACTGGCGATGAATCCAGACGGTATCTTCTTATCAAATGGCCCTGGCGATCCAGCGGCTTGTGACTACGCCATCGACAGCGTACGCCACATTATTGAAGAAACAGACGTACCAACCTTTGGTATCTGTCTTGGTCATCAGCTCGTTGGTCTTGCTAGCGGCGCGAACACCATGAAGATGAAAACGGGCCACCACGGTGCCAACCATCCTGTACAGGACTTGGATACAGGCACAGTGATGATCACCAGTCAAAACCACGGTTTTGCGGTTGATGAAGACACTTTGCCAGAAAACGTGAAATCAACGCACCGCTCATTGTTCGATGGTACCAACCAAGGCATCGAGCTGACCAACAAGCCTGTCTTTAGTTTTCAAGGTCACCCAGAAGCCAGCCCTGGCCCGCACGACTGCGCGCCACTGTTTGATCGCTTTGCTGAGATGATGGAAAAGGCTAAAACTGCTCAAGCTTAACGGTTCGTTATAACTTGATAATAAGTCAATGCTTGAATCGCTAAAAGCGGTTTGAGCAGTACTGTAACAAAGCATTGTAAGTATAAAACGCCATAAGCGTTATTAGAAATAAAGATTACTTAAAATATCATCAAACGAAGGTAGCTCTAACTATGCCAAAACGTACCGACATAAAAAGCATTCTTATCATTGGCGCCGGCCCCATCGTCATCGGTCAAGCGTGTGAGTTTGACTACTCAGGCGCACAGGCGTGTAAAGCATTACGTGAAGAGGGTTACCGCGTTATTTTGGTGAACTCAAACCCTGCCACCATCATGACCGATCCTGTGATGGCAGACGCCACCTACATTGAGCCAATCACGTGGCAGACGGTTGAGCAAATCATCGCCAAAGAAAGCCCTGATGCGATTTTGCCCACCATGGGCGGCCAGACCGCACTTAACTGTGCGCTTGAGCTGGACAAGCACGGCGTATTGACCAAGTACAACTGTGAGCTGATCGGTGCGACCAAAGACGCCATCGAAATGGCAGAAGACCGCGATTTGTTTGATAAAGCCATGAAGCGCATCGGCCTTGAGTGCCCGCGCGCTGAAACCGCTGAAACCATGGAAGAAGCCTTTGCCACCCAAGCAAAAATGGGCTACCCATGTATCATTCGTCCGTCGTTCACCATGGGCGGCTCAGGCGGTGGTATCGCTTATAACCGCGATGAGTTCATTGAGATTTGTGAGCGCGGGTTTGACTTATCACCCACTCATCAGCTGCTCATCGATGAATCACTCATCGGTTGGAAAGAGTACGAGATGGAAGTGGTTCGTGACAAAAACGACAACTGCATCATCATCTGTGCCATCGAAAACTTTGATCCTATGGGCGTACACACTGGCGACTCAATCACCGTCGCACCCGCGCAGACGTTGACTGATAAAGAATATCAGATCATGCGTAACGCCTCACTCGCGGTATTGCGTGAAATCGGTGTTGAAACGGGCGGCTCAAATGTCCAGTTTGGCCTCAACCCAGAAACAGGCCGTATGGTCGTCATCGAGATGAACCCACGGGTATCACGTTCATCAGCGCTAGCATCAAAAGCGACGGGCTTTCCTATTGCCAAAATCGCCGCCAAGCTGGCAGTCGGCTATACCTTAGATGAATTGCAAAACGACATCACAGGCGGCAAAACACCAGCGAGCTTCGAGCCTGCACTTGATTATGTGGTTACTAAGATTCCACGCTTTAACTTTGAAAAATTTGCCCAAGCGGACAGCATTTTGTCAACGCAGATGAAATCGGTGGGTGAAGTCATGGCCATCGGTCGTAACTTTCAAGAGTCGATGCAAAAAGCCCTACGCGGCATGGAAACTGGCGCGAATGGCTTTGATGAGCAAATCGACTTATCAGAAGTCAGCGCTGACAAAGCCCGCGTTGAAATCACCAACCGCTTGACCATCCCGACCCCTGAGCGCATCTTCTACATCGCAGACGCGTTCCGTGTGGGCATGAGTGTCGATGACGTGTTTAACCACACCAAAATTGATCCTTGGTTCTTGGTACAAATCGAAGACATCGTAAAATCAGAAGCCAAAGTGAAAAGCTTGGGCTTTGGCGGCTTAAATGCCGATAACTTACGCAGCTTTAAGCGTAAAGGCTTGTCTGACTTGCGTATGGCTGGTTTACTTGGCGTGTCACAAAAACAGCTGCGTAAAAAGCGTTGGGATCTAGGCGTCTATCCTGTGTACAAGCGTGTCGATACTTGTGCGGCCGAGTTTGCCACCAGCACCGCCTATATGTACTCAACTTACGATAGCGAATGCGAAGCCAATCCAACCGATAAAAAGAAAATCATGGTTGTCGGCGGCGGCCCTAACCGTATTGGTCAAGGTATTGAGTTTGACTACTGCTGTGTTCATGCGGCACTTGCCATGCGTGAAGATGGCTATGAAACCATCATGGTCAACTGTAACCCTGAAACCGTTTCCACCGACTATGACACCTCAGACCGTCTGTATTTCGAGCCAATCACGTTAGAAGACGTGTTAGAGATCGTCCGTATCGAAAATCCCGACGGAGTGATCGTGCAGTTCGGTGGTCAAACACCACTTAAACTGGCGCGCGCGCTAGAATCGGCAGGCGTTAAAATCATCGGTACCAGTCCTGATGCCATCGACCGTGCAGAAGACCGTGAGCGTTTCCAGCACATGATCCATCAGCTCGACTTAGTCCAACCATCAAACGCGCTAGCAACCAGCATGGAAGACGGCTTGGTCAAAGCCAAAGATGTGGGTTATCCACTGGTCGTACGTCCTTCTTACGTCTTGGGTGGCCGCGCGATGGAAATCGTCTATAACGAAGATGAGCTAAAGCACTACTTACGTACTGCTGTACGCGCCTCTAACGAAGCGCCTGTGCTACTCGACCGTTTCTTGGATGATGCCATCGAAGTCGATGTTGACTGCGTCAGCGATGGTAATGAAGTGGTGATCGGCGGCATCATGCAGCACATTGAGCAAGCAGGCGTCCACTCAGGTGACTCAGCCTGTTCACTGCCACCATATTCACTGTCTGATGAACTATGCGATGTGATGCGCGCACAAACCATCGCGATGGCCAAAGAGCTTGGCGTGGTCGGTTTGATGAACGTTCAGTTTGCCGTTAAAGGCGAAACCATCTACATCCTAGAGGTCAACCCGCGTGCCGCTCGTACCGTACCCTTTGTTTCTAAGTGCATCGGTACCTCGCTTGCGCAGGTCGCTGCACGCTGTATGGCTGGCACGTCACTTAAAGACCAAGGCTTTACCAAAGAGATTGAACCTTCATTCTACGCCGTCAAAGAAGCGGTCTTCCCATTTGCTAAGTTCCCAGGCGTTGATCCCATCCTAAGCCCTGAGATGAAATCAACAGGCGAAGTGATGGGCGTGGGCAAAACTTTTGGCGAAGCGTTTTATAAAGCCATCATCGGTAGTAACGAGCGTCTACCAGGCTTGCCTGTTGAAGGCGAAACCAAAACGGTCTTTATCTCTGTTCGCGACAGTGACAAAGCCCAAATCCCAGCAGTTGCTCGCCAACTGGTCAACTACGGCTTTGACTTGGTCGCAACCGAAGGCACGCAAAAAGCCATCGAAGCCCAAGGTATCGCTTGTAAACGCATTAACAAGGTGACCGAAGGTCGCCCGCATATCGTTGATGCCTTGAAAAATGGTCAAATCGACCTTATCATCAACACCACTGAAGGCAAGCAGGCTCAAGAGGATTCGTTCTCTATTCGCCGCAGCGCCCTACAAGGTAAAGTGTTCTACGTGACCACGCTTGGCGCTGCAGATGCGGTTTGTAAGTCCTACGCGATTGACTTGCCATTTCAAGTCTATAAGCTACAGGACTTGCATGAGCAAGCAAAGGTTGTTGACGCGGCTGAATAATTTCAGTAAATTAGAAACGACTGTACCGTTTATTTAATACATTTTTGACCATCACGCTATGCTCATTATTGAGAGGGCGTGATGGTCACTGTATTGCCTTTTTATCTAACAAACTCATTGCAATAACCTCGACACCATCTCATCATGAGATGGTGTGATTTTATTGGTTTAAGGAAAAAACATGCAACGCTACCCTATGACCCCGCAAGGACATGCGACCCTAGAAGCTGAGTTAAAACAATTAAAAAGTGTCGATCGTCCACGCATTACCGCTGCCATTGCAGAAGCGCGTGAACACGGCGATTTAAAAGAAAACGCAGAATACCATGCCGCCCGTGAGCAACAGGGATTTTGTGAAGCACGTATTCGTGATATCGAAGCCAAACTCAGCGGGGCACAAGTTATCGACCCTGCGACCTTAAAGCAAGAAGGCCGCGTGGTATTTGGTGTGACTGTGGTCATTGAAAACATGGATACCGAAGAAGAAAAACGCTACAAAATCGTCGGCGATGACGAAGCGGACTTTAAAGCAGGCAAAATCTCAGTCAACTCGCCCATCGCACGCGGCTTGATCGGTAAATTTGAGGGCGATGAAGCCCGTATCCAAACCCCAAGCGGTTTGGTCGAATACGGAGTGATGGAAGTGATTTACGGCTAAGTTGGTTGAGCGCAGCACCCGTTACACAATACTGCTTTTTTATCGCTGTTGTTTTGGCGCATAATTCCATTGACCCCATCATGCTAAGCACTTTGTGAATCATGACGATGATCCGTCATTGTCAGTATTGATACCCTCGCCAAATGACAGCTTGATTCTGTCGTTTGGTGGGGGTTTTGCTTATCTGAGCTGCGTTTTCGTTGTTCTACTTTTTCATTGTTTACAAGGAATTTGCCATGACTGTGTTTACTGATTATCGCCGCACACCGCAACCTGCTACAAAATCGATGCTAACCGCCGCCTTATTTACCACCTCTGTACTGGCCGCCTCTGCTGGTCACGCCGCGCCTGAAGTGACGATCAGTCCATCTGCAACAGGCAGCACCGCGATCGTCGAACAAAGTGCCGATGGTCAAGTGGCTACCATTGCCACCACGCCAAATGGCATCACCATGCAAAACGGTATGCCTTTTGCTGCTGTCAGCGTTAATACCATACCGCGCTATCGTATCAATCAAGGCACCACTACCGTCACCACCATGCCAACCGCCAGCGCGACCACCCAAGTTGGTGTCACTCAAATCGGTGCAACACCCAATACTCGAGTGAGCGTGATTAACGCACCGATGACGACTCAGACGCTACCTGTCACCACCGTGACCAGTGTGCCTGTCTTAAATGCACCGACGGTTACGACCATTGCCAGCCCAGCAATGACCACGGTGTCATTGGATACGTTGCAGTTACAACCGACATTTAGCGCGCCCGATCTGGTAAGCGCCAACACCAAAATCATGAAAATTATGAAAAACAGCGATGGTCGCGATGTTGCCGTCCCTGCCAGTCATGTTGCCTCAGGCGATGTGATTGAATATCGCACCACCTATATCAATACCAGTGCGCAGCCTGTCAACGATCTCAATGCGACCGTGACTTTGCCAAGCGGTGTTAAACTGGTCTCACTAAGCAGCCCATTACCAACGCTGGCGACCACGGGTGGCAACCGCTATCAGACTATTCAGCAAATGGGCAACACCACCGTGATTCAAGAAAACTACTCTGGCTTGCGCTGGAATTTGGCAAATGTGACCACGGATGCACCACAAACGGTCGTGATTCGCGCGAAAGTGCAATAACCTGTTTGTCGCAAACGAAATTGATGAATAAAAAAGGTCTTAGTATCCACATACTAAGGCCTTTTTTATGCGATCGATGCTATTCATCAAACGACAGCCGTTGTCGTGTTATTTTTTAATTTCTCTTTTATTTACAGTGACTTACGTTGTATTTTGTTAAAATAATACTCTATAAATAAAGGATAGCGATGACGTTATGGCAGCCATTAATTATGAAAGGTTACAAGGCAAGCTCAATATTCTAGCAGACGCCGCCAAGTATGATGTGTCATGCTCTTCCTCTGGCAGCACGCGCAAAAACCAAGGCGGCAGCTTAGGCAATGCGGCAAAATCTGGCATTTGTCACAGCTATACCGAAGACGGACGCTGCGTCAGCTTGCTCAAGATTCTGCTCACCAACCACTGTATCTACGACTGCGCTTACTGCACCTCGCGCAAGAGCCATGACACCCCGCGTGCGGCGTTTACGGTTGAAGAAGTGGTTGAGCTGACCATGCAGTTTTATCGCCGCAACTATATCGAGGGGTTGTTTTTAAGCTCTGGTATCTTTAAAAGCGGCGACTATACGATGGAGCGCTTGGTGGAGGTGGCCAAAATTTTGCGCACCCGCGAGGGCTTTAACGGCTATATTCACCTAAAGACCATCCCCGATTGTAGTCCTGAACTGCTCAGACAAGCAGGCTTATATGCAGATCGCTTAAGTGCCAACATTGAAATTCCAACCAAATCAGGACTGGCATTGCTCGCACCAGAAAAATCACATGAGCAACTCAAAGCGCCGATGGCGACGGTAAAAGAAGAAATTATCACTATCCGTGAAAGCCGTAAAACCCACAAAAAAACGCCCAAATTTGCACCTGCAGGTCAAACCAGTCAGATGATCGTCGGTGCCAGTAACGAGACCGATCTGCAAGTTATTCAGCTCTCCAGCCACTTTTATCAGCAGTATTCACTTAAGCGGGTCTATTATTCAGGGTATGTGCCAATGTTGACCGACAAGCGCTTGCCGGCCGTTGGTACGCCTGTACCGATGATTCGTGAAAACCGCTTATATCAAGCCGATTGGCTGATGCGCTTTTATGGTTTTGGCGCGCATGAAATCGTCGAGGCCGACGCGCCATTTTTGGATTTGGATTGCGACCCCAAGCTGGCTTGGGCGATACGCCACCGCGAGCATTTCCCCGTCAATATCCAGACGGCCCCTTATGAGATGATCGTACGCATACCGGGTATCGGTATTAAAACAGCAAAAAAAATGATCAAGGCGCGTCAGTTTAACCATTTAACCTTAGCGCATCTCAAAAAAATGGGCGCAGCAGTCAATCGTGCCAAATATTTTATCGCCATGACGGGTAAAAACGAACACCTTGCCCACTTGACGCGAGACAATTTTCGCAGCTATGTGCTGGCGCAAACGCAGACCAAATTTAAGAGCCAGCGTGATGGCCAGTTGGCGCTGTTTTGATGGGCACTTATGAGATTGATACGCTCAAACCCACCATTTTGCTCTATGAGCCCTGCTTTGAGGGCTGGCTCAGTGCGGTGTTTTATGCGTATGAGCAGCAACTGCACACGGATTCTGAGCTACAGCTGATCGCACAAGATGGCTTTGTGCCGTCACTGATTGATCATACGGTGAGCGTCACTGTCAATACGGAGCACGCGCAGCGGGTACTGAAGCGATTGCACACGCAGCTTGGCCGCTCAGGCATTCGCCAGCTGTTGTGGGGGTTGTTATCTGAGCAAGCAGATATCGGCACCGTGCTGTTTCGCGTGGTCAAATATGCCATTGACTCCCCTGATCGGGCGGTAATGGCAGACTTGGGTCATCTGGATGTACTGACACTGGCACAGACAGTCAAGTCAGTAGGCCGCGAAAAACACCGTATGGAGGCCTTTGTACGCTTCGAGCATACCACAGAGGACATTTATTTTGCCCGTATTGAGCCAGATTTTAATGTTTTGCCCTTGATTGGGGCGCATTTTCGCCAGCGCTATCAAGATCAGCACTGGGCGATTTATGATGTGCGCCGCGGTTATGGGATTTATTATGACAAAACCAAAGGCGATACGTCAGCGCCTGCTGCGCTACAGACCATCACTGATATTGATCACAACGTGCTCACACATCCTGCCAGCATTCACAGTCCCGCCGAACAGCAGTACCAACGCTTTTGGCAGGGCTACTTCACCAACGTCAATATCAAAGCGCGCAAAAACCCCAAGCTGCACAGACAATATTTGCCGCAACGCTACTGGAAATACTTGAGCGAAAAACAGGTATTACCAGATGCAGCGCATGTGCAAAAACGGCGCGGTTGTTAAGGCGCTGCCACTACTATCAACTGAGTCTGTTGCTGATGCGCTGACTTGATGACGCCAGTCGGTGTTTAAGGTTGAGTTTTGGGGGCTTTTACCCGACAATAGCGTCTTGATACCTTCAATTTGTGATCTGTCCTTATGAAAGTGATGCGCTTACTGTCGTCTTTAAAACATGATGAGTCCGAACGCGGCATCTTTCATCTGGGACGTGCCTTGGTCAAAAACGGTCACACCTCCATTATCGTCGCCAGTGCTGATGCAGATAACAACTTGGTCAAGCGCTTAGAGCGTGATGGCAATCTGTATCATCAGCTGTATATGAACAAAAAATCATGGCTGGCCATCATGCAAGTCGCGCCATTACGCCATCTTATCGAAAAATACAGTCCTGATATCATTCACGTGCATTCACGTACACCTGCGTGGGTACTGCATTTGGCGCTGCGCCGTGCGCGGGTCAAGCAACTGCCCAAGCTGGTTTCGACCATGTATGGCTTTTATCCAATCAATAAGTACTCACAAGCGCTTCTCGATGTCGATACGCTGATCACCGTCTCTGATAGTGTCACCAACTATTTGACGGAACGCTTGCACCCTGATGACCCCCTACCTAAACGTGTTAAACGCATCTACCGCGGCGTTGATACACGTCGCTACCCTTATCGGCACAACCCTTCTGTCTACTGGCTACGCCGCACTTTTGCAGAATACCCTGAGCTTGAGCACAAAAAATGGCTGGTCTTCCCCACGGTAATTGGCAACGAATACGGTCAAGAATGGCTGATTGATATTTTGGGCAATTTGCAAGAGCAGTTTCCCAATATTCATGCGGTCATTATGGATGAAGACAAGCGCGAAGGTGATGTGGCTTACGAAGACTTTTATCAACGCACCGCCTCACTGGATTTAGATGAGCGCATCACCTATGTCGGTAGCAAACGTAATGACATGCGTGAGTGGCTATCGGCAGCCAACGTCGTCATGGCACTGGCCAACCAACCAGAATCCATTGGTATCAATGCCCTGCAGGCCATCCATCTGGGCACACCCGTGATCGGCTGGGATCAAGCCGCCTTTAGCGAGATTTTGCAGCCGCTCTACCCACAAGGTTTGGTCAAGCACTATAACGCCCAAGCCCTGTGTAAAGCAGTTAAGCATCAGCTTGATAGCGTCACCCGTCCTGAGATGACCAATCAATTCACCATGCGTGAGATGATCGAGCAGACGCTGGCGGTTTACCAGCACTTGTATGAAGAAACCCAAATTGAAGAGCGGCGACGCAAAGAGGCTCATGCTGCCCGTAAATCAAAGTTAACAAGGCAGCAGCAAGCAAATGATGAACCAAACGTCCAACAAAAAGCCCAAGTGGATGAGCAACAAGCAGATCATTAAACAAACACTGGCAGCCGTATTTAACCCTTATGACTGCTCAGCCATGAGGGTTAAACACGCTATATACAGCATAAATCGCTACTACTGCTATTTTAGCCCATTTAGTGATACACGTTTGAATTAGAGACATGCCCTAGGGCGTGTCCCTATTTTAAAAATGGTGATAAAAATGAGATAAATCGAAGATAAACAAGGAAAATAGCGCAGGTAATATCGAGATATTGACCAGCTATTTAACGCCGTTTAGCAAAGATTTAGCCATTTTTAGCCCATTTAGTGATACACGTTTGAAGTAGGGACACGCCCTAATAAGTAGCAGGCGTGTGGGCGCTGACGATGCGCGTTTGGCTGTTACTGGGGTTGATAAAAGTATGCGGATGAGCAGTATTAATCACATAACTGTCGCCTTGGTTGAGCAGATACGTGGTGTCATCGATACGAATCATAATGGTACCTTCAATGACCGTCCCAATTTCTTCACCTTCGTGGGAGATTTTTTCTTCAGTAGAGCTGTTTGGCTCATAAAGTTCGATTAAAAATCCAAGGTTGCGGCTAGGGCTATAGTTATAAACCTGTTTTAGTGATACGCGGCTATTCGACTCGCTAAGCTCAATCAAATCGTTTGGCGTCACTACCACACGAGGCTTGCGCTCTTTCCACTCATCACTAAAAAACGTCGCTAAGTCCGAATCCAATACGGACAATATCGCCTTGAGGGTATTGATGGCAGGGCTGACTTTGTTACGCTCAATCGCGCTGATTGAGGTATTGGTCAAACCCGCCATCCGTGCCAGCTTGCGCTGAGAAAAACCTTTGGCAAGGCGCAGCTGATTGATTTTTTTACCCACGTCCTCCTCTTCAAACTCAGGCCGTTCTACGGTTGCGGATTTATCGTTGTTGGTGGTGTCGGCAGCATGGTGATTACTGGCTGCCGCAGTGTCGGGCTTGTCAGTGATTGGTGCTGTTTTTTTTGGGTCTTTTTCTTGCATGGTCAATAAATTTCCTAAACAAAAATTTGGACATTTCATCTTTATCGTAATTCAGTTCTGGGTGCCATTGTACACCAATCATGAATGGATGATGTGGCAAACTGATCGCCTCAACCAACCCATCACGCGCATAAGCCTCTACTTGTAATGACGCACCGACTTGGGCAATCGCTTGCTTGTGCAAAGAGTTGACATGCCACTCATTGCCAAATGCTGCCAAACGCCCACCTGCCTCAATCAGCACATCGTGAACGGGCTGATACTGCACTTCAAGTGGTGCGTTACTGTCTTCTAAATGCTGCTCATAAAACCCCTCTATCTCGCGCCAATCTGGATATAGCGTGCCGCCAAAATGGACGTTCATTTCTTGCAAACCGCGACATACCGCAAACAATGGCAGATTGTTTTGGGCAGCATAATCAAGCAGCTTGAAGCTAAGCTCATCACGGTTTAGATCCTGTTTTTCCTCTACATGTGTTGCGCCGTAGCGTGCAGGCGACACATTACTGTAGCTGCCAGTCAATACCACCCCATCGACCAGCGCCATCACTCCCTCAAAGTTGGCCTCCTGCGCGGCAGTGTATGGCAGCAAGATGGCATTGCCACCATGAAAATTAATGGCATCGATGTATTTTTGATAGACCGCTTGTGTGGGCTGACCGTCTACCATCTTGTGGCATGAGACGACTGCGATGATGGGGCGATTTTGCTTCATATTACACATCCCTTTGATTTATAAGCTAAAAATCCTTTGTGATTGCGGTATTATCCTACGTATGGAGATAAGAACGCCATTAAAATTTACCATAACTCCAGTATAAATGTAAATTATAAATACCGACAAATAATTATTTTGCTCACTATGAGTATTATAAATTACTTATTCGCGCCTATAAATAAAAATTGACATATATAAATTTCACCCCTATATTAATAATAACCAATAAGAGCAGCGCATGATGCGCCATCACATAGGCGTCTCACCTCTCAACACCAATCGGGATAATAGGGACAACAGATATGACAATAGCCAACGGAATGGTCGACGCGATTAGCGACAGTGAATATGTATATGTGGCCGTTAGTGACATCAACGGCTTACTTCGTGGTAAGCGCATCCCTTTCGATCAAATGGAAAAAGCAGAAAGTGGTGCGGTACGTTTGCCCATGTCGATTTTGGGCGTCGACATCTGGGGTGCTGATGTCATTGAATCCTCGCAGTGTAATGGCGATATCGATGCCATCGCCAAACCCACAGGCCGCGCCGCCTACCCACTTCTCAATACCAGCGCGCCGTCATCGCTACTTCCTGTATGGCTCTATACCGAAGACAACGAGCCTTACTACGGTGATGCCCGCCATGTCCTTAACTACATCAGCGAGAAGTTCAAAGCGCTAGAGTTGACACCCGTCATGGCGACCGAGCTTGAATTTTATTTGCTTGATTACACTGAGGGCGAGACCCCACAACCGCCCATTCGCCCCAAAAGTGGCTTGCGCCTCAACAAGACCTCTATTTTAAGCATCAACGATCTACTGCAATTTGATGACTTTTTAGATGATATCTACGCCCAGTGCCGTAAACTTGATATTCCCGTCGATGCCGCGCTGGCCGAAAATGGCTGTGGTCAGTTTGAGATTAATTTATTACACGTCAACGACCCACTTAAAGCCGCAGATGATGCCATTTTGTTCAAACAAGTCGTTAAAGCGGTTGCCGCAAAACGCGGACTGACGGCTACCTTTATGGCCAAACCCTTTGGTCTACAATCTGGTAACGGCTTTCATGTTCACTGTAGTTTGCTTGATAAAGACGGCAACAATGTCTTTGATGATGGCTCCGATGAAGGGTCAGAAACCTTGCGCCATGCCGTTGCAGGTCTACTAAAGACCATGTCAGACTGTACATTATTGTTTGCACCGCACGTCAACTCTTATCGCCGCTTCACGCCCGGTACACTTGCACCCAATAATATTTCTTGGGGCTATGAGAACCGTACCGCCGCTGTGCGTATTCCAGGTGGTGACACCAACGCACGCCGCATTGAGCATCGTGTCTCAGGCGCTGATGCCAACCCTTATTTGGTTTGTAGTGCGGTACTGGCAGGGATGCTGTACGGTATTGAAAACAAACTTGAAGCCCCAGCCCCAATCAATGAAATCACCTATGATGACAATGAGCTTGAAACCCTTCCCCTAGATTGGCTCTCTGCCATTCGTGCGTTTGAAGAAAGTGATACCATTGACTCATTGTTCCCAAGTGAAATGATTGAGCTACTGACTGCCGTCAAAAAGCAAGAAGCTAAGCGCTTTGCCCAGCAAGTCACCAACCTTGAATACCTCACCTATTTACAGGATGTCTAATATGTCAAATAGTAATGCGACAACCCCTATCAGCCCAAACCGCCAATCTAATAACGCACGCAATATCCCGCATTATTCAGACAAAGGCCAATATCCTGACAGCTACTATGCAGCCAGTCGCAATCAAAAACCCAATCGACTGGCGCTCACTACTGACATCAAAACGGAAATTTGTGTGGTCGGTGGTGGCTATAGCGGACTGTCAACGGCGCTACATTTGATCGAAAGCGATCATGAGGTGGTGGTGCTTGAAGGCGCACAAATTGGCTGGGGTGCATCGGGGCGTAACGGCGGTCAGATTGTCAACGGTCTCAACGCAAGCCTTGAAAAAATCAAAAAATCTTATGGGCAACAAAACGCTGATTTTGTTGGCAAACTGGTCACCCGCGGTGGCAAAATCATTCGCCGCTTTATCCATGATTACCATATCGACTGCGATTTAAAAGAAAAAAACGTCTTTGCTGCGTTTAACCAAGGCCAAATGAAAGACTTAATATCCACACATAAATTGTGGGAATCGCATGGTATGCAGGATCGTGAAATCCTTGATAAAGCAGGCATACAGCGCTATGTCAATACCGATGCTTATATCGGCGGTGTCATCGACCATTCAGGTGGGCACATCCATCCGCTCAATCTGGCGCTGGGTGAGGCATCTGCCATCGAGTACGGCGGCGGCACAATCTATGAAAATACCTTGATGGTCGATATCGAATATAACGACGACTCAATTAAAATCATCACTGAATTTGGGACCGTCACCTGCCAGCAAGCGGTTATCTGCGGCAATGCCTATCTCAATAAAGTCATTCCCAAACTGACCGACCGCGTGATGCCCGTATCCACCCAAATCATTGCAACCGAGCCCCTCGGTGACTTGGCTGATACCCTAATACCCTCTGATGTCTGCGTTGAAGATGTGCGCTATATTTTGGATTATTATCGCCTCTCGGCGGACAAGCGCATGCTGTTTGGCGGCGGTACGGTCTATGGAGGTCAAGATCCCTCAGATATCACCGCCAAAATCAGACCCAATATGAACAAAATCTTTCCTCAGCTGCGCGATGTCAAAATCGACTATGCATGGAGTGGTAACTTTGCACTGTCATTCTCACGCGTCCCGCAAATGGGCAAGCTGCATGATCGGGTATTTTTCGCTCATGGTTATAGTGGGCACGGCGTGACGGGCTCGCATTTGTTCGGACAGATACTTGCCGATGCCATCAATGGCAATACCAAAGAGTTCGACACTTTTGCACAGATTCCATGGATCCCGTTCCCGGGTGGTCGAGCGCTACGTGTGCCTTATTCTGTCATGGGCTCATGGTGGTATGCACTAAAAGACAAAACGGGTATGTAACTCTATTACATGCCTTACAATGAGCACTAAACAAATACAGCGCTCTGATTTTAATAATGATTATTAAATTAACTTACCATAGCAATGGATTACTATGGTAAGGCTAGGTAGAAAGTCTAGTTTCTACTATCTATCTAGCGTCAGTTACAGCATAAAATTTGTCCTAAAAATAGAGTTTGACAGGGAGCGTGAATATGAATATGAAACTCAATGATGCCGTCGAAGGGCAGTATCATAACAAGCGAGTCTTTCTCACCGTGCTGGGCGCAGTCGCTATTTACTTAGTGTTTGCGTGGCTATCCACCACCCGTGGCCCAGACGAGTCATGGGGTGCATTATCTTTATTGCCAACGCTGTTGGTACTCGTCGTCGCCATTGTCTCTAGGCGACCCTTTGAGTCGATGATCGCAGGCTGCGTTGCTGGCCTTGTCATGCTCAACCCATTGGATTTGGTCTCTCCTTTTGCCGACAACATGTCGATGGTATTGGGTAATGACACCATTATTTGGATTGTGCTCGTCTGTGGTTTGATGGGCGGTTTGATTCAATTACTTGAAATTAGCGGCTGCCTTGATGGCTTTAGCGAATGGCTACAAAAAATCATTAAATCGCGGCGTCAGTCGTTGCTCGCAACCTTTGCATTGGGCGTGGTGGTCTTTATCGATGATTACTTAAACTGCCTTGCCGTCTCCACGTCTGTCAAAAAACTCACTGACGTCTATCAGGTCTCGCGCGAAAAGCTTGCCTACATTGTCGATTCCACTGCAGCGCCCATGTGTATTATCGTTCCTATCTCTACGTGGGCCGTCTATTTTTCTGGCCTACTAGAGGAAAACGGCGTGGCCGCGGATGGCAAAGGCATTGGGCTTTATATCAGTGCCATTCCTTATATGGCCTATGCGTGGTTTGCTCTGCTGATTGTCTTTTTGGTGGCTTATGGCATCTTAGGTGACTGGGGACCCATGAAAAAAGCGGAGAAACGCGCCAAATCAGGTCATCCTGTCCCTGAAGCCTTTGTCGAAGAGCAGCTGGTCTCAAACGTCCAAGCCAAACGCAAGGTGTCTTTTAAAGCCAATATCGCAAACTTTGCCTTTCCGATGATCCTGCTTATTGTGTCAACCATTTATTTTGAAGTCGATCTATTACGCGGCGCGCTGCTCACCTGTTTTGTCACCGTTGTGATCTATTGGATGCAAGGTATTTTGAGCTTTGAAACCCAAGTGGAATCTATTTTTAAAGGCTTTAAAGTCATGCTCTATCCGCTCTCAACGGTTATTGGCGGATTTTTCTTAAAAGCCATTAACGACGATCTTGGTATGACCACCTATGTGATTGAAGCCATCACGCCTTATATGACCATTGTGATCTTTCCTGCGGTTATCTTTGCGGTCATGGCGTTCTTAACCTTCGCCACCTCATCAAGCTGGGGTCTGTACGTATTGGCCATGCCCATCGTATTTCCAATCTCACTCTCATTAGGCGTCAGCACGCCACTGATGATTGGTGCGTTGTTATCAGCCTCTTCATTCGGTAGTCATGCCTGCTTCTTTAGTGACTCATCACTACTGGCGGCGCAAGGTGCGGGCTGCTCTCCTATGCAGCATGCCTTTACCCAGTTCCCTTATGCCATGCTCGGCGCAGTGTTATCGGTCGTTGCCTTCTTAGTATTGGGTTACACAATGGCATAAGCCAAACCCAGTACTGATAGCGTCATTGTTGGCTAACGAACTCACTAATGGTTCGCTAGCCAACACACCCCTCTACCTTTACACCATATTATTCATCTGCTATTAAAAGGATTTAGCTCATGCGAAACGTTACCGTTGCCACCACCCAAATGGCCTGTGGTTGGGATATACAAAAAAACATCGCCACTGCGACTGATTTGGTCACCAAGGCGGCCAAAGCAGGTGCCAATATCATCTTACTCCAAGAATTGTTTGAGACGCCCTACTTCTGCCAAGTTCATGACTTTGATTACTTCAAACTGGCGACGAGCGTTGCTGATAACGCGGCGATTACGCATTTTCAGCAGTTGGCAAAAGAGCTACAAGTGGTATTACCGATCAGCTTTTATGAACAATCTGGCAATACCTTTTTTAATAGCGTGACTGTAATCGATGCTGATGGCGAGATACTGGGCACCTATCGCAAGACTCATATCCCAGATGGCATTCCTTATGCCGAAAAATTCTACTTTACCCCCGGTGATACAGGCTTTAAGGTTTGGGATACCAAATATGCCAAAATTGGCGTCGGTATCTGCTGGGATCAGTGGTTCCCTGAATGCGCGCGTAGCATGGCATTGATGGGCGCAGAGCTACTGTTTTACCCGACTGCGATTGGTGATGAGCCAACCCTCGGTATCGACTCAAAAGGCCATTGGCAGCGCTGTATGCAAGGTCATTCTGCCGCTAACCTCATGCCCGTGATCGCATCCAACCGTATCGATACAGAGACCATCAGCCAAAATGGTCAAGACAGCACCATGCAGTTTTACGGTGGCTCGTTCATCACCGATGGTCGCGGCGAGATCATCCAAGAAGCCTCTGCGGATAAAAACGAAGTCATCAGTAGCACTTTTGACTTAGATAAGCTAGCCATCGAGCGACGTCAATGGGGCGTGTTCCGTGACCGTCGTCCATCCATGTATGGCACGCTTTTGACTCATTGATAATTGATTCTCTACTTGTCACTTATTTTCTCTATTTTTATCATCGCTTACAGGCGATAAGGTGATTTTATGTCTATGCTACTGACCGATACGACACCGCAGCAAGATGGTTTCCATATGCCAGCAGAGTTTGAACCCATAGAAAAAGTATGGATGATATGGCCCTATCGTCCTGACAACTGGCGACAAAATGCTAGACCTGTACAGCAAACCTATGCCGCAGTCGCCAAAGTGATTCGCCAGTTTTGTGACGTTGGCATGTTGGTCAATGCCGAGCAAGAGCAGGCCTGCCGTGCGATGCTGCCCAAAGATATTGACGTGCTCACCATACCCAGTAATGATGCGTGGGCGCGTGACATTGTACCTACGTTTGTGACTAACGAACATGGTGAGCTACGCGCCTGCGATTGGCATTTTAATGCGTGGGGCGGCGACTACGACGGTCTCTATACGCCGTGGGATGATGATGATAAGCTCGCGGCTCGTCTGTGTGAGCAATTGGACATCAGCCGCTATCGTCCTGATAACTTTGTGATGGAGGGCGGCGCCTTTCATGTCGATGGTGAAGGCACTGTCCTGACCACTCGTATGTGTCTGCTCAGCCCCGGACGCAATCCACACCTGAATGAAGCACAAATCGAAGACACACTAAAAGCCTATCTCAATGTACAAAAAGTGCTCTGGATTGATGATGGTATTGACCCCGATGAAACCACGGGGCACGTTGATGATTTGGCCTGTTTTGTCAGACCCTCTGAGGTCGTCTGCCTTTATACAGATGATCTTGACCACCCTTTTTATGAGGCCACCCAAAAAGCGCACCAGCAGCTGAGCACCATGACAGACGCCAAAGGACGCACGCTCACCGTACATAAGCTGTGCTGTACTCAGCAGCCCGTCACCTTACCTGAGGACTACGACATTGTGCAATCTGATGATGCCAAACCGCGTTTGAGTGGTGATATCTGTATCGCCTCTTATGCCAATTTCTTGATTTGTAATGAGGCAGTCATTGTGCCGCAATACGATGATATCAATGATGCGCTTGCCCTTGAGCAGCTGGCTGCGATCTTTCCAGACCATCAAGTGATTGGCGTACGTACTCGCGAGATCGTCTATGGCGGCGGCAATATTCACTGTATCACCCAGCAGCAACCTGTGACCAAAGCATCACTCTAAAATGCGTCACGTGCCACGGGATACACCATAATGAATCATTTGTAGCAGTAGCCAAAGCACGAATATAAAAAGCTTGAGTATAAAAAACAAACACAAATGGATAGTAAATCCAAAGACCTATTAGAAAAGGACAAAGCAATGAGCGATTATCAAATTAACAATCCAGCCACTGGCGAAACAGAAGCCACTTACCCCACCGCCACTGATCAAGACATTCAGCAGGTTATTGAACAAGCGGACAGCGCCTTTGACACATGGCGACATGTACCCATGGCTGAGCGCAGCGCCCTACTGCATAAAATCGCCGATCTTTATCTTGAGCGCAAAGAGGCACTGGCACGCATCGTTACCAGCGAGATGGGCAAACCGATTGCACAGGCCAAAGGCGAAGTGGCATTCGTCGCGCAGATTTTTCGTTATTATGCTGATACCGCAGAAGCGCTGTTAGCCCCCAATCGTATCGATGTTGATAGTGGTAGCGCCGTGGTCGAAAAGCGCCCTGTTGGCGTATTGTTCGGTATCATGCCGTGGAATTATCCGCATTACCAAGTGGCACGCTTTGTCGCGCCAAACTTAATGGCAGGCAACACCATTATCCTAAAACATGCGCCGCAGTGTCCAAAGACTGCTGAAGCCATTGCCGACATCATGGAGGCCGCTGGCGCGCCGACAGGGATTTATAACAATATTTTTGCCACCAATGAGCAATCGGCGACCATTATTCAAGACAGCCGTGTCCAAGGTATCTCCTTAACTGGCTCTGAGCGCGCTGGACAAGCCGTAGCCAAAGAAGCGGGCAGCGCACTGAAAAAAGTAGTACTAGAGCTTGGCGGCTCAGATCCGTTTATTGTTGCCGCTGATGCTGACCTTGAGTTGGCTGTCAAAAATGCCATCTCAGGACGTTTTGGTAATACAGGACAGGCCTGTAACGCCGCCAAACGTTTGATCATCGTCGATGAGATTTATGATACTTTTGTCGAGCGCTTTGTCGATAGCGTTCAGCAGATGACGCTGGCTGACCCCATGGAAGCCTCAACTGCCATTGGCCCCATGTCGTCAGTGGCTGCGGCAACCAACCTACAAGCGCAGTTAGATAGTGCCATCGATGCAGGTGCGACAGTACTGGTAGCAGGTGGCATGGATAAAGACAAAGCAGGCGCGTGGTTTGCCCCTGCGGTGTTGACCGATGTCGATGACAGTATGGACGTCTACCGTGAAGAGCTGTTCGGCCCTGTGGCAGTGATTTATAAAGCGCGCGATATCGACCATGCCATCGCCATCGCCAACGATGTGCCATTCGGTCTGGGTGCGTCGATACAGACTGAAAGCAACACACTGGCCAAAGACATTGCCGACCGCTTAGAAGTGGGTATGGTCACCATCAATGCTGACTCAGGCAGCGAGGCAAACACCCCCTTTGGCGGCGTGAAGCGCTCAGGATTTGGCCGCGAGCTGGGCAATCTGGGCATCACCGAGTTTTTAAACTATAAGCTCATCCGTGATAAGTCGCCGAGCAGTGACGCGTAATTGACTACAGCATAAAGCCGCCCGTAGTGCTGCTTTGGCTATCAAACCCAAGGTTATTAAAACCAAAAAAATAGAGCCACAACGCTGGGTTGTGACTCTATGGACGGTCTGATTAAGTGCGCTTCATAGCGCTCAGGTATTCGAAACAGTGTTGATGCTCACTGATGTTTATTTGTACCCGTGCTCTTTTAGCCATTCTTGATTCATGGCTTTGAGTTCGACCAGCTCATGATCCATGATTTCTTTACTCTTACCAGGGCTTTTCATGCTGGCGTAGCCGTATAACGCACCGCCAAGTACCGTCCAGCCAAGGAAGATCCACCACTCGATTGCCACGAGTGCCGAAGGCATACCGGGTAAATATAAGACCAACATACCAAGGCTCAGGATGATGGTGACGATACCAACCAATTTACCTGCTGGTACTCTAAACGGACGTACCATGTTCGGTTCACGGTAGCGCAGAACTAAGAACGAGATGGCGACACAAGTATAAGCGATGACGATACCAAACCCGCCCGCATCAACGATCCATACCAGCATTTTGCGACCAAAAAGTGGCGCGAGGGTGGCAAGACCACCAATCAATAAGATAGCGTTGACTGGAGTATTGTACTTAGGATGCAGTTTGCACAAAAACTGCGGCAACATGTGCGTTTTACCCATCGCATATAACAAGCGACTACCACCGATCAAAAATGCATTCCAGCTTGATAAAATACCCAGCACCCCACCGATAACCAGTAAGATGCCAGCCCATTTGCCATTCCATGCATTGGTCATCGCATCGGCGGTGGCCAGTGTTGAATCTTGCGCTTGTAGTAGTGGTAAGGTTTTGCCCACACTCCATGCAACGGCGATGTACCACAGTACCGCGATGATGATTGAGACAATCAAAAATTTACCGATATTGGGACGGGTTAAGTTGATCTCTTCTGCCGCTTGTGGAATCACGTCAAAGCCGACAAACAAGAAGGGAACCATCACCATTACTGTCATGATACCGCCGACACCACCGATAAAGTTCGGTGCTTGTACCGAATCTGAGGTTTCAGGGTTGAACAATAACGCGCCAACGAACAGTAAAATACCCACGCAGAAGATACCAACGACAGCGAGTTTTTGGAACCACGCGCTCACTTCCATACCGCGTATATTAAGCCAAGTGATGGCAATTGACCCGATCATCCCCACAGCAACCCACGTGGCATAGACATCCCAGCCTGCCACATTCCACAGATAGCCTTGGCTATAATTGGGTATGATATATTCAACAACGGTAGGCAATGCCACTGCCTCAAAGGCCACGACAGAGAAATAACCAAATAATATACTCCATGAACAGATAAAGGAGATGTTCACACCCAATGCCCGATGGGTATACGTGTGCTCGCCTCCTGTAATCGGCATGGATGCCGCCAGCTCAGCATAGGTGATACCAATGAGCACAACCACCAAGCCGCCGACGATAAAGGCGCTGATCGCGCCCCAGATACCAGCTGAGATGATCCAGCTACCTGCCAGTACCACCCAGCCCCAACCCACCATGGCACCAAAAGCCAATGCAATAATGTCGAACACACCTAACGATTTCTTTAAACCAGACATAACTTACTCCTTGTCCGTTTGTCATCCATCCTAATCCTTTACAAACGCTCCAAACCCATATGGTTTACACCATCGCTTAAAGCGCTCCGCTTCCAACTGTCATACAGCTGTTTTTTATCCTATGGGTTATCGGTTTTTGATAACCCAAATAACAAACGACGCCTTGTCTTACAAGGCGCCGTCGTTAAGCAAAAGCATGACGCAGTCTGCTTGCTTCAAAGTGGCCTTGCTGTCTAAACGGTCACTGACCATCAGTTGATGGCTTTTGATTTAGCAAACTATGCGCTGAGAATAGACCCGATGATATCGAGGCCTTCTTGGAGCACTTCTTCTTCAACCGTCAATGGCACCATCACACGGATGGCATTGCCATACATACCGCAAGATGCAAGCAGCAAGCCTTGCTCAAAGGCTTTGGCTTTTAAGTTGGCTGCTGCTGCGGCATCAGGTTTGCCATCGCTATCAACCAACTCAAACGCAAGCATCGCGCCTTTGTAACGGATATGACCGATGCTGCTTAGGTTCAAGCCTTTTAGGAATGAGGCGATGGTATCGCCAATCTCAACACTACGCTCAAGCAAGTTTTCTTCTTCAATCACTTCCATAACGGCAAGCGCCGCCACACAAGCCAGCGGGCTACCTGAATAAGTACCACCCAAACCGCCCACTTGCGGTGCGTTCATGATGTCTGCACGGCCAACGACTGCTGAGATTGGATAGCCGCCTGCCAAACTTTTGGCAGTGGTCATCAAATCAGGCTCAACGCCGAGCTGCTCACCTGCAAATAGCGTACCCGTTCTAGCAAAACCACATTGTACTTCATCAAAAATAAGCACGATGCCATGCTCATCACAGATCTCGCGTAGAGCCTTGGCAAATGATGGCGTCACTTGGTGAAAGCCGCCCTCACCTTGTACTGGCTCAACAATCATCGCTGCCACTTCACTTGGATCGATGTCCGCTTGGAAGATCATATCAAGGCTGTGTAGCGCTTGTTCTTCAGTGACATTCAGCTCTTCTGCTGGGAATAGCGCATGGAACACAGGACCCGGCATAGGGCCAAAGTTCTTTTTGTATGGCAATACTTTACCAGTCAAGCTCATACACATCAGCGTACGACCATGCCAACCGCCGACAAAAGAAATCACACCGGGGCGACCTGTTTTGGCACGAGCGATCTTAATGGTGTTTTCAACGGCTTCGGCACCAGTGGTCAAAAACAGCGCGCGCTTTTCACCACTGATTGGGGCTTTTTCGCATAACTTTTCGGCAAGCTCAACATAGCTTTCATAGCTGATCATTTGCGCGGCGGTATGCGTAAACTTATCAATCTGCTCATGAACACGCTGAGTGATTTTTGGGTGGCTATGACCGGTGTTTAGCACTGAGATCCCGCCAACAAAATCAATATAGCGCTGACCCTCTACGTCCCACACTTCTGAGTTCTTTGCTTTTTCGGCAAAGATTGGAAAAGCCACACCCAACCCTGTAGGTAGGACAGCTTTGCGGCGCTCAAGTAATGATTGATTGGTAGTCATGGGAATGTCCTTTTCTGTGTTCGTAACATAAATGCCATCTGGTGAATGGCGGTTCATTTGATACTGAATAGATAACGAGCGGTGCTTATGTGGTAGCACACACCGCAGATATCTAAAACGTCTTACTAAAAATTGAATAAGGGATACGATTAGCTGATATCAGAGCACCAGTATTTGGTCGTAATGTAGTCTTCGATACCATACTTTGAGCCTTCACGACCAAAGCCAGACTGCTTCACGCCGCCAAATGGGGCAACCTCTGTAGAGATGAGGCCCGTATTGTGACCGATAATGCCGTATTCAAGCCCTTCGGTGACGCGCCATGAGCGGGCATAGTCGCCGCTGTAGAAGTACGCGGCCAAGCCGTAAATGGTATCGTTAGCCGCACGAATCACTTCTGCTTCGTCTTTAAAGGTAAAGATGGTTGCAATCGGGCCAAAGATTTCTTCAGAGGCGATGTCCATGTCACTGCTGATATCAGTGATAACGGTCGGATTGTATGTCAGCTTCGAGGCATCGTTAACGCTACCGCCAGTGACCAGTTTGGCACCTTTGTCTAAGGCATCTTTTAGCAACGCTTGGACTTTATCTAAGGCTTTTTCATTAATGAGCGGGCCAATGTCGATGCCCTCTTCTAAGCCGTTGCCCACTTTGAGCGCTTCGACTTTTTTGACAAAGACCTCTAAGAACTTGTCTTTGATGCTGTCTTGCACGTAGACACGGTTGGCACACACGCAGGTCTGACCTGCGTTGCGGTATTTAGAGGCGATAAGGCCGGCAGCGGCTTTCTCAAGATCGGCATCATCAAAAACAATAAATGGCGCGTTGCCACCCAGCTCGAGTGATAGCTTTTTAATCGTTGGCGCGCATTGCGCCATCAGCGTACGACCAACTTCGGTAGAACCCGTAAATGACAGCTTGTGAATACGCGCATCGCCCGTTAGGATTTCACCAATGGTCGACGATTTGCCCGTGACCACTTGCAGCACGCCTGCAGGAATGCCTGCTTGCTCTGCTAAAGCGCCCAATGCCAATGCTGAAAACGGCGTTTCGGTAGCAGGTTTGACGATAATCGTACAGCCTGCTGCCATCGCAGGTGCGACTTTGCGCGTGATCATCGCTGCTGGAAAGTTCCAAGGGGTAATGGCAGCGCAAACACCGACGGGCTGCTTAAGGACGACGTGACGTAATTGCGTACTGTTGGCAGGAATGACATCACCATAAACGCGCTTGCCTTCTTCGGCAAACCAGCGGATAAAGCTGTTGGCATAACCAATCTCGCCGCGCGACTCAGTGAGCGGCTTGCCTTGCTCAGCGGTCATGATGATAGCAAGATCTTCTTTATTGGCATCGATAAGATCTGCCCATTTTTGCAGCAGCTCTGCACGCTCTTTGGCCGTTCTTGCCGCCCAATCTGCTTGGACATCATGCGCATAGTCAACGGCTTCATTGACATCATCAGTTGTGAGGCTTGGTACGGTACCAATAAGCTCATCGTTAAAAGGATTATTGACTTCAAGTACCGCATTGTCGCTAGCAGCGTGCCAGCCGTCTTGAGTGAAGCAAGATTGTTTGAGAAGATCTGGATTGGATAGCTGTAGCGTGTTTGACATGTTGACGCTCCTTGTCATATGAGTTTGTTTATAAAAGTGGATATAGCCGTAGCCATTAAATAATAATTGATAATTGGTTTTATGTTCAATATACTGAACATTAATTCCATATATGAGACATCATTATAGGAACAACTGATTACTGTTTGCAACCTATAATCTACACATTTATTATTTTTTTCTATTTTCCCGTCTCACCATCAACCGATAGGGCATTTATGAGTACATCGACAGTTCCTGCTTTAGACAAAACCTTTCAAATTTTAGATTTGGTCACCGCAAATCCGCAGCCACTCAGTGCTGCTCAGATTGCCAAAGAGCTGGCCTTTGCGCGCAGCTCAACGCATAATATTTTGCAAAGCTTACTGAACAAACATGTCATTTATAAAGACGTGGATGGACGGTTTCATTTGGGCTCTTATCTGCTGTATTGGGCAGGGCGCTATGAGCAGCAGCAAAGCGTGGTGCAGTTGTTTAAAGATTTGATCGTACAGTATCCGCTATTGCGGCAACATACGGTGACGCTGTCCAATTTGGATTTGGGTGAAGTGGTGTTTTTGGCGTGTCATGAGACACCCGAGCCGCTTGGTTTTACCTTTCGCGCAGGGGTACGCGTGCCTGCCGTGTTTTCGGCAACGGGTAAGGCCATGCTGTCAACGATGTCGATGCCGATGATTGAGTCGCTATATGATGGGGTGTTTCCTGAGCCAATAACGCCGCATGGGGTCAAGGATTTTGAGTCATTGGCAGCAGAGCTGACCGATATTCAGCAGACGCGCATCTCACTGGATGATGGTCAGCTGCGTGACGGCATGTACTGCTTGGGGACGTATGTGCGCGGCGCGGCAGGTCATGCCACAGCGGGGCTGGCGGTCAGCTTTTTGCAGGGTGAATATGAGTCCAAACGTGAGGAAGTCAGCGCGGTATTGATTGAGCTGGCACAAAAAATGGAGCAGTGTTTGGGCTATAAAAAAAGGTAACTCAATAATCAGACCTATAAAAATAGGACGTGAGGTTATTTGCTGGTATGACTGTCATATTGCTTAGACTGCTCTGTCATTTTGGCTGATAGTCTGCCCAGCCGTACTTAAAATATTTCGGATTGGGAGAAAAATCGCCTGCGCCAATATTTAAATCAGGCGCAATCTCTTTTGGTAATTTGTAGTCGGCCCATGTGGCTATCTTTGATTGATTACTGCCGTAAGCGCGCCACGTGCCATAATATACGTTGTTAAAATAACTGTCGGAGTAATAATCAATAAAATCATAGTGCATGACACCATCATCCGTCAGATACCATTTGCTATACAACTGACCTTCAAACACACCACTATATCGCTGCTTAGGGTTTTCTGTGAGATGGTAGTAAAATACGGCAAACCCCTGCTCTGCTAATCCTTTATCTCGATATTCTTCATCAACGCCATAGTCGAATGTATTGTAACGATAGATATCCGCCAATATCAGACTGCCTTGAAAATCAGTCTTATTTTGCTTAACTTGAGCACGCCCTGATACCAGATATCGGTTGGGATGCTGAGGATCTCTTGTGACACGATCAATATCCATCATAAGACGCTGGTAGTTATCCCCAATAATACCAATGGTATGGTGATTGATCGATGCTGCGATGACCGTGGTGAAGTCATAATTGCGCCTGTCATCTCTATACACCTTGACAGCCTTTCTGCCTCTGCGGTCGTTGTCCTCTTTAAAAATCGCCAGCGCTGTATCATGAGCTTGAACGCTATTTTCTATATCAGTGTCCGTATTACCATAGCTATAGGTTGCCAATGAGCCAGATAATATGAGTGTCCATAACTGATGTTTTTTAATCATTTTTATTATCCATAACAACCATATCCAGCTATTCAAATGTTTTTATTTTTCATCAAAAAAGTATTTATATCTGCTTATAATACTGCCTCATCAAAAAATAAGCAGTTTGGTCATAAGAGGCTCATAATGATGCACTGTGCTTATCTTGCATTGGAACCCAATTCATGAAAACCCTATCTTATAAATCTAAATCGATACCGATGTTTATCCTATCAGTTTTTAGCCTATTCAGCCAAAACGTATGGGCCAACAATGACTGTAATCTGCCAAAATCTGCGCCATATGACGTCGTAAATTGTTTGCACGACGGCCTATCAGTTGTGGGTCAAAATGGTCGCTGGGGCTACGTTGATGTGAGGGGTAAAGTTGTCATTCCTCTTCAATACGATAGCGTTTGGAATTTTTCCGAAGGGCTGGCTAGGGTCGAGAAGAACGCTAAAGTGGGCTTTATCGATAAGTCAGGTCACCCTGTTATTCCTTTACAATATGATAATGGCTGGTCATTTGAACATGGCATTGCTTTGGTCGTCAAAAATAACAAACGAGGCTTTATTGATAAGATGAATCAAGTAATTATCTCCATAAATTACGACTCTATTGAAAGAGTAACTGATAATTTATTCATCGTTAATATAGGTGATAAAGATGGATTCATCGATAGAGATGAGCGTGAAGTAGTGCCATTAATATATGACAGAATAGGCCCTTTATCAGAAGGGCTAATGTGGGCGAGAAAAGGTTGGGACGTGGGGTTTTTTGACACCTCAGGTCGGCTTGTTATTCCTTTGCAGTATGAAAATGCGGATGATTTCTCAGAAGGTATGGCAATCATCATAAAAAACCACAAATATGGTTTTATAGATAAAAAAGGTAAAACCGTCATTCCAATAATCTATGATGATGCGTTACCTTTTTATAAGGGCTTAGCCTTCGTCAAAAAAGAAGAGGAATATGCGTTCATCGATAAGACAGGAAAAGTGGTCGTTACTCTGCCCTATGATTATATCTGGGGGTTTTCTTGGGGTTTGGCACTAGTCACAAAAAATGATAAACATGGCTTTATCAACAAGGCCGGTGAAGTCATCATTCCTTTAGAGTACGATGATGCTTGGACGTTTGAATCTGATTTAACCAATGAAGTTGTCGCTAAAGTAGAAAAAGATGGTGACATTTTCTATATTAATCGAGAAGGAGAACGAGTAGATTTTACGGTAGACTCGCCTTAAACAATATGATTTGCTCTACATATTTTGTAGAAGATTGGCAAATTGCGCGCGACTAATAAAGCCGCGCGCTGTTTTTTTACATCGCTGGTTTTTTAAGCGCAGACGTACGCCACTGCCTATCGTCTGGGTGATTGTTCTCATTGATTCTCTAGATGCGTAGGTGCTTATTCATTTATAAGCCCTGACAAAAACGCCTGCAAATTGTCATTAAGCTTGGGCAGATAATAACCACCTTCAACCAAGACAATCAGCGGCTTGTTTAAGGCGACCATCTTTTGTGCCAAGACCTCAAAGCCCTTTGTACTGACCGCACATTTTGCCTCTGGATCGGCCTCATAAACATCAAAGCCTAAGACATGAACGATAACGTCAGGATCAAATAGCGTCACTGCCGCGATCGACTTATCGACATACTCAAAAAACCCAGCTTCATCGGTGCCATGTGGCATCGGAAAGTTAACATTAAAGCCTTCTCCCGCGCCCGCCCCTTTTTCAAACTCATGACCTGTGACCGCTGGATAAAAGTTAATTGGGCTGCCGTGCACCGAGGTATAAAGCACATCGCTGCGCTCATAAAATATCTCTTGGATACCCTGCCCATGGTGCATATCGGTGTCGATGATGGCGATTTTTGCGTATTTTTGTCGCAGGTGTTCGGCGATGATAGCAGCGTTGTTCAAATAACAGAATCCGCCCGCCGCGCTTTTACGTGCATGGTGCCCCGGTGGACGCGAAAAGCAAAGCTGGGTTTGATTTTGGCTACGTTCGGCACTAGATACCTTATCATTTAGCAAGGCTTCAGCCGCATTGAGCGCCGTCTGCGCTGACCAATAGATAGATGTCCAAGAATGCTCACTGATAGGGGCGCTATCGTCAGCCTGATACTTAGCGGCTTTTGCCATAATGCCAATGCCGGGGTTGTCATACGGCACAAAAATACCCGTTTGCACCTGTGCGCCCAAGTCTTCCTCGACCGCCATCCACTCATCATAGCCATGCTTGAGAAACTGAACATAACCAAAATCATGGACGGCCAATATGGGCGCAATACCAATGTCAACGGCTTTAGTCACCGCCAGACCCAGCGCTACTGGTGCTTTTAGCAACTCGGTCATACGCTCCGGTATCTCAAGCGGCTCAAACATCTTGCCGTAAGAAAAGTACGGCAGTGGTCTGTGCAGGCTGAGGTTGTCATGGCTGTATATTTTCATGCGGAACCTTCCTTGTTAAAAGTGGTTGTCTAAAAGTAAGCTAAAACTGTGCGGTCTTCTGTCCTTATAATTCATTTCGCTCATATTTCTATACAATACCATCAGCCTTTAGCTTGGCAATCATCTCGCTATCATAACCCAAATCCGTAAGCGTGCTGTCGGTATGCTCGCTCAGACGCGGCGGCGGCGTACGATAATTGACAGGAGACGCGGAGAGTTTTATCGGATTACCAAGGGCGCGAACGGGGCTACCCTGCTGAGCAAAATCGACGATCATCTCGCGAGCCTGCGCTTGCGGCATAGCCAACGCTTCCGCGACATTATGAATCGCACCGCAAGGTACGCCTGCCTGCTCCAAAATCTCAAGCCAGTAAGCACGAGACTGCTTGGCAAATATTGTCGTCAATTCAGCACACAGCAGTTCACGATTGGCAACGCGATTAGGATTGGTCGCAAAACGCGCATCAAGATGCCAATCGACTGACAATACAGTGCACAGCTTGGCAAACTGATGGTCATTACCGCAGGCCAAAATAAAGTGCGCCTCCCCTTTAGCTGCAAACACTTGGTAAGGCACAATGTTGGGATGCTGATTGCCCAATCTTGGCGGTATTTTATCTGAGGCCAAATGATTCATACCGACATTGGCCAGCATAGACAACGCACTGTCTAAAAGTGCGACATCGACATGCTGACCAGCGCCAGTATGTTGCCGCGCCAATAGCGCGGCTTGGATACCAATCGTCAGCTGCAGCCCTGCAAATAAATCGACCACGGCCACGCCCACCTTGTGCGGTTCGCCATCACTTGGTCCTGTGATACTCATTAGCCCTGACAAGCCTTGGATAATATAATCATAACCAGAACGCCCCGCATCTGGACCCGTCTGCCCAAACCCTGTCAAAGAGGCATAAATCAGGCGCGGGTGTTCTTGTTTGAGACTGTCATAATCTAAGCCGTATTTTTTAAGACCGCCGACTTTGAAATTCTCGACCAAAATATCACTGTCAGCAATGAGCTGTTTGATAATGGTCTGCCCTGCTGGCGTGGTGATGTCCACCGTCAGCGATTTTTTGTTGCGATTGATGGTGGCGTAGTAGGCGGAGGTGCCATCGCTAAAGGTGGGCGGTGCCCAGTGGCGCGTCTCATCACCGATATGTGGACGCTCAACTTTAATGACGTCTGCACCCAGATCAGCGAGCACTTGCGTACAAGAAGGGCCTGCCAGCACTCTTGATAAATCGAGCACCTTAATACCCTGTAAGGCGCCTTTTGGCATATTATCCATGTCCATTATATCTGCCATGAGATTTCCTTATACTGTGGCGTATTTTCTATTTGTTTAGATAATAAAATTGCTATTCATCATTTGGTTTTGAGCACATAAATGAGAAATAACAACTAAAAAAACGTACGCTACTGTTGATGCTCTGTTAAAAAGCCAAGCAGCAACGTACGTCATAAAATAAAGCTGTGTTCACTATATCTAGTAGGAACGATTAAAAGAACGCTTGAATACCTGTCTGTGCACGGCCCAAGATCAGCGCATGAATATCATGCGTACCCTCGTAAGTATTGACCGCCTCAAGGTTTAGCACATGACGAATAATGTGGAACTCATCAGAGATACCGTTACCGCCGTGCATATCACGCGCCACACGAGCGATATCGAGCGCTTTACCGCAGTTATTACGTTTGATGAGTGAAATCATCTCTGGCGCCGCATTGTGCTCATCCATCAAACGACCGACCCGTAGCGCAGCTTGTAGACCAAGCGCAATCTCGGTTTGCATATTGGCAAGCTTTAACTGTACCAACTGGGTGGCGGCCAGTGGACGACCAAACTGCTTACGATCTAGCGTGTACTGACGCGCTGCCTTCCAGCAGAAATCTGCCGCGCCCATACTGCCCCACGCGATACCATAACGGGCTTTATTTAAGCAGCCAAATGGCCCTTTTAAACCACGGATATCGGGGAAAGCATTGGCTTCAGGAACGAATACTTTGTCCATGACAATCTCACCAGTGACTGATGCGCGCAGTGAGAACTTACCTTCAATCTTCGGTGCAGACAGTCCTTTCATGCCCTTCTCTAAGACAAAACCGCGAATCTCGCCTGCATCATCTTTTGCCCAGACCACAAACACATCCGCGATAGGACTGTTGGTAATCCACATCTTATTACCCGTCAACTCATAACCACCATCGACGGCACGCGCACGCGTCGACATTGAGGCAGGATCAGATCCCGAATCGGGCTCAGTCAGACCAAAGCAGCCCACGTATTCACCTGTGGCAAGTTTTGGCAGATACTTCTCTCTTTGCTCTTCTGTGCCATACGCCCAGATTGGATGCATCACGAGGCTTGACTGCACACTCATCGCTGAGCGGTAGCCCGAGTCGACCGCTTCCACTTCTTTTGCAATCAATCCATAAGCGACGCTAGATAGACCTGCGCAGCCATAGCCCTCGATGGTCACACCAAGCAAGCCCATTTCACCCATTTGGCGCATGATATTGCGGTCAAAATGCTCATTACGGTTGGCATTGACGATGCCGGGCATCAGCTCTTTTTGAAAAAACTGACGAGCGCTGTCGGTGACCATACGTTCTTCTTCGGTGAGCTGATCGCGTAGTAAAAAAGGATCTTCCCAATCAAAGCGCGGGCTGGTAGATGTTGACATGTGGATCTCCTTGATATCAGTCATCCTGACTGACGAATAGTATTTAGTAAATGAAGTGGTTTAATAAGTCATTGACTTTGTTATTCCGCTGTGTGAAACTTAGTTTCATTTAATAAAGCCATTTAAGCAAACTTTCGCCGCCCTGTAAACCTTTATCAAAAAGATAGCGATTAAAAAAGATAAGCATTAAGAGAGATGGAAATAATATGACCACACCTACATCAGCCACTACACCGCTAGTTGAGCGCATGCATGACACAATGAGTTATAGTAAGGAAAGTAACGATCGACAGTTTGTGACGGCACTGGGACGCGGATTGGTGATACTGGCGGCCTTTGAACATCATGAGCGCCTTACCCATCAGCAGCTGTGTCAGATGACAACCCTGCCAAAAGCAACCATCACTCGCCTGATTCATACGCTGACCACATTGGGATTTTTGCGTACCAATGAATACGGCCAGTATCAATTGGGCAGTAGTGCAGTACGTCTGAGCGCGACCGCATGGAGTCGTCATGACATGGTCGCATCAGCTGAACCATTGCTGCGCCAGTTCGCCAGCGACAACGAAGTATCGGTGAATCTAGCGACCGAGGTCGAAGGAGAGATGCGCTATCACGCTTGCTATCGTAGCCCTGCCCGTCTATCCGTCAACTTGCAGGTTGGCTCAGCCGTACCCGTGGCACGTACGGCGATTGGACGGGCGTTTTATGCCGCAAGTTCAGCTGCGAGACAGGCGGTGATTATGAGCAATTTGAAAGAAAATTTATCTACTGAGGACTATCTTCACGCACAGACTGCGCTCAGTCAGGCAGCCCAGCACTATGAGCAATACGGCTATACCGTCTCTGATGGGGAGTTTTCTACTGACATATTGGCGGTCGCAGTGGGGGTATATGATGTTGCAACGGGACAATATGCGTATTCGCTCAATGCCAGTGTGCCAAGCGCTAACTGGGAAGCGGATGATTATGCGGCGATGATCGTGCCCAAATTGCAGGCATTGGCGGAGCGGATTGGTGGTGGGGTCTAGAGGTGGCTAAGTCGATTGATCCGTCAAAGTATGTACGTTTCAGCCTATGATCAGATTAATGTTTTGTTAATATCAGCTTAAATGGAGAAGTTTTCACTGGAAAAAATAATCACTCGCTTTGATATTGAGTCTTCATCGTAAAAATAAAGTCAGCGCATATCGGTAATTTGATAGTTTATCGTCATTCCAAAAAACACTGATTATTTTCTTTGTACCATGCCCATGCTTTATCCAACGCTTCTTGTGGACAGTTAAAATTATCGGCGTATTTTTGATAAAGTAAGATTTGATAATATGAAAAATCAAAGAATCTGTATAGGATACCCGTGTCTATATAGTCTTGATAACGCCAGTATTTGTTATAATAGTCGGTCATAAAATTAGGATCTTCAATCATTCGACTGGCAAACTTGTCTTGGTACGCATCCTTATTTTCTTCACCAAAAAAGTCATAAAAATCTTCTCTGTAGCCACTCAAACTCATATAAAGCATTTTTTGTGGATTAAAATGCTTAAAGATTATAGGGTATAAAGGCGTTACTATACTTTCTTCTTCATCATAACCTAAATTTTTTACGAGCTTTTTAGAACCTCTGTACATGATGGTAATAATTAATAATCTTCCGAATAAAAAAGAGTCTAGTAGTCCAATTCTAAACTCGTAGCCTATACCTTCATTATTAGGATCGCTAATTTCTATAGAATGATAAGCATTTATACAGCCATCCTCAGGAAATACCTCAAGCTCAACATTATCCTTGTTTGGTAGGTAAATATTATTATAGTTATCAGTATTAAAAACATAGCTTTCATCGCTATCCTCTAAAAAGAAGTACTCAGATAGCATTCCAGGCATCTCTGAAACGTAGAATAAATTATTCCCAACGATTAGCTTAGATTGCAAAGCTTTTGGTAGGTTTTCTTTTTTCAGTTTATAAGCTGTCACATGAAATTCACGATCAATAAAGTATTCAATAAATGGGGCTAAGCTATAGTCTTTATCATCATCAAGCTTAGCTACTATTTTAATCGGGTCATCGCTCATTTTAACCTCAAAAAATTATAAAATGTTATCTCGAAACTTGCGCCAAAACCTCGTTCCAATTCCCTTTTAATGGCTGTTTTTCAACATATAACCATCTGATAATCGCCAGTTGCAAGCGTACATAATTTGGATTCATCGTTATAGGAAATCTATTTTCTTCTCTCTGGCGATCAGTTTTCCAATAGGGAGAGCGAATAACATCAAATACCTCGTCAAACATTGTATTAAGCTCAGCACCTACCTCTGCGCCAGACTGCTGCTCAATC
>NZ_JBHNYR010000020.1:0-71904 GCF_054960615.1 Psychrobacter sp. PSi21 | reverse complement strand
GCCTAGTAATTGGTTCAAATCAAAAATTCAACTTAAGATTTATGGTTAATAATAGTATAGGCAAACCAGCTTTGAATCAGAAATACTTACTTATAGATGAATATGGTAATACAAAATTTGGAACAACTGATAGTAATGGGTTTACCGAAATGATATACACATCTCAAAAAACAAAATTTAGTATTCATATTATTTTGAACTAAGAGGTTTCGATGATTTACTACACTCAACCAGTTGTCATAAAAGAATTACCAGAATTTTTATCTATAGAAGACATTATTTTTGAGATAAATTTTTCAGAACATCCTTCTAAAAAAATTCAAGGTGTTTTATTTATACCCTCCTATCCTTTATATAAATATCAAAATGTATCATTGGTAATAAATATATGTGTCGTTTTTATAAAAAAATAAAATTATCTACTTCTGAAAATAAAAATATAAATACAAGAAAGGTATATTTGAAATCAACAATTTCAAAGACATGCGAAATAAATACAAACATTTGTGAATTTTGTTTAAAAATAAAAATATATACTATTGATAAAAAAGCAATAAAGCAATAAAGCAATACTTATGGATAAGGAAAGAACTATAGAAATATCAAAATAATTTAGAAAAAATATTGGATATTATATTTACAGAAGAAGTGGCGATTTAAATATAACATCAAAAGAAACTATATAAATAATCAAACTCTTATAAAGAATAAATATATAAAAAATCTTTAGATTTTTTCAAAGAAAAATCTATATCACTAGGGTCAAAAAACCACCCTCCTTTGATATATAAAAATATTATGGTCGAGGTTTTTGAAAACTTTCTTAAGGATACAAAAAACCCCAAACAAGTTATTGAAGATATTAATAGCATATTTGGTAAAAATCTTGCAGAAAACTCATCTACTGAAACCTATGCTTTTTACCATATATACGAAGCGCTAGTAAGATTAAATGAAAGTAATCCTGGCTATGATAAAATTCAACATTTTACCCATAGTGCATACTTAGCTTATACCTCATTTAAAATATCTGTGGACACAACTCAGTATGGCGCTGAATTATGGGATGCGGTGAGTAGTGGTAGTTACGCTGATTATAAGTCTGATATGTATGCAAATAACTTAGGTCAAGCTTATGGTAATATGCTATACGAACGTTTTAATTAGATCTATTATATAATTAGTCGCTAGCCCTTCCAGCTCCATTTTTATAGTTCATTAGACCTCTTGCAAAAGTCATAGGTTAAGCTCGGAATTAACGATACCAGCAAATAGCTTCATTCTACGATCATAGCGCTGACGCCGGTTGCGATATTTATGAGCCACGATTTTGAACAACTTGATTAAGCCTATTTTATGTTCAACCACAATACGGAACCTTGCCAGATAGTGATTGGCCTGTTTGCATATCTCCAGTAACTGACCACCACGAG
Source organism: Psychrobacter sp. PSi21 (assembly GCF_054960615.1). NCBI lineage: Bacteria > Pseudomonadati > Pseudomonadota > Gammaproteobacteria > Moraxellales > Moraxellaceae > Psychrobacter > Psychrobacter sp. PSi21. The sequence continues at coordinate 70,471 of NZ_JBHNYR010000020.1, read as the reverse complement.
GTTTCTTAAATGGCGTGAAAGTTTGGTTATGTAGTTTTGCTAACCCCTGATAACCACTATCGGCTAATAGCTTAGCGTCACAAGGCAACCAGTCAGCATAAGTATCTCTATAGAGCTTAAAATCGTGGATCGACCCTTTGGATGTTTGCACATCTAATATCAAGCCTGTTTGCCAATGAACAATAACCTGCGCTTTTAAGGTATATTGTTTTTTCTTACCGCTATAGTAGTCTCTTTGGTTTTTTTTGGACGCTCAATTGGGGTTTCGGTCGCATCGACGATGACGATGCTCCAATTGATGTTCTCATCGATGCGACTAGGCAGTTTTTTGGGCAATTCAAACTTTCCTGAATCAATAAGAACGTCCTCTACTTTACGAATGATACGGCTAGCTGAAGATTCATGAATACCAAAGTCCATACTGATATGATAAAGCGTGCGGTATTCACGCCAATAAGTCAGGGCTAGTAGTATCTGCTCCTTAAGACTGAGCACGCTTGGTCTGCCTGATTTGGTCTTTTGAGCCTCATGCTCTTGCATGGCCACAAGCATGTCATAAAAGGTGGCTTTATGAATGCCCGTATAGCGTTTAAAACCAGCCTCACTTTGGTTGAGTAGCTTGTCTATGTTTGGTATATCTATTAAGTAAGTAGCGTTCAATAATATACGCTGTGTCTTACAACTACTTTTGCAAGAGGTCTACTAAAAAAGGTTTAAACATGCTTTATAAGAATATTTTTTACTCAATATCAATATTTTTTATTGAGATTTTCATATATTTTGCTTTATTTTATGGATTCTCTCATACTGAAAATAATTACATATTATACTCATCAGATATCAATGAATATCACGCATCCCTTATAAGATTTAATATAATAATACTTATATCTAATATTTTTATATTTTTTCTTTCTCGATCTATACTTAGAATAAAAATTAAATTATTTAATATATTTATATTATTTATTTCTTTAATAAATTTTTCACTTTCTTATATTTTTATATTTTCCGAGATTCATGATAATTATATAGATGTAAGAGAAGTATCTATATTTCCCATTTTAAAAAATAATATTTTTTATGCAGATATATATTACTGCCTGCCTGCCTTATGGGCTACTATATATATTATATATGTTTATAGAAAAATAATTAAATATAATTAATTAAAAAATACGTATATTGAAATATTAACTTCCTTTAAAATAAAAAAATCGGAGTAATTTTATTTTACCAAATAGATCTCTTGCATAAGTCATCGCTAGCCCTTGTGACTTCGTTAGTTAAAGTCAATAAACTGGTACTTTTGCAAGAGGTCTAATGCACTAGCTAATGACATGCCTTGATATTATTTACTTTTTCAATTTCTTTTTATATCTCACCTTGCGCCGTGCGCGCCTCCAAGCCAAGGCGCAGTCGCACCCCCGTGCTTCTGATAGGATCAGGCGGTATCCAATTTGGCGCTGCATGTTGCCGGATAAAATCAAGCGCCACGCTGGGCTTATCGCAGATCCACTCTGCCATGTAATATCCCAAATACGTGCCTTTTGCCACGCCAACGCCATTCATCGCCGCCGCTGCGTATACACCTTGGGCATGCTGCGTGAACACAGGCTCATGATTGGTGGTGACGCAGATAAGACCGCCCCACGTATGCTCAAATGGGACGTTGGATAAGTGTGGAAACCGCGCGACATACGATTGTCGGTGCTGCGCTTGGGCTGACGTCAGTAGCGCCTGATTGCTGGTCAAATTGGGCTGATAGTTGAGTACATTACGAATAAAGAGGCGCCGATCAGAGGTTAGGCGTACCGTTGTGCCCGCAGCATGTGCAGAGGTCAATCCCCACGGCTGCATCGATGCAAATGATGACAGCTCCGCATCACGTAGCGGACGAGTCATGCTGGCGTAGGTAAAGACTGGTGTGATGGCACGCCGCCCAATACCAAACTGCTCACTAAAGGCATTGGTCGCCATGACGATGGTATCAGCGCTCAATTGCGCATTTGCCGTCTGTATAGTCTTACGCACAAAATCAGCATGCAGAATCGGTGAGTTTTCTAACAACGTCACATTGCTTGGCAGCGCACTGGCTACTGAAATAGCAAGCGCGGCTGGATTGACCAAAATATTACCTGCAGTATAAACTGCCTGCTGATAGTAGTCAGTGCCCAGCCTGTTGGCGAGTGCGCTCCCCGCGAGGGTCTCGTAGCGCTCGCCGATACTTTCTAGCATGGTCGTAAACGCGCTCAAATTGGCAATATGTTTGTTCTCATGTGCAGCCAAATACTTGCCTGCCGCATGCCAGCACACATCTAACCCTTGCTGCGCTTGAATCGCTTGTAGCCGCGCAATCGCCATGTTGTTTAAATCTCGAAACATGCCGTTCAATACTGCATCAGGCTTGGCAGGATCTAAAGTATGCGGCACATCAATGATGAACCCTGCATTGCGTCCTGACGACCCTTGCCCCACCTCAAGCGCGTCGACCACCGCGATGCGCGCCTCAGGCCGCAGCTCAGCCAATCGCCCAGCAGTGGCCAGCCCTGTAAAGCCTGCGCCCACAATTAGCACATCAAAATGCGCGTTTTCTGTCGCTTGTCTCACAGGCATTGGACGCATAAAAGGGACAGTCTCTAGCCAGCCAATTTGTCCGTCACTAGTATGCGTGGGTAGATGTTTGATCGGTTGCATGGTGCCGCTCCAGCCTCTTAGCCAGTATGACTAACAGACACATTGAATGGATAACTTATACTGATTTTATCAGACAACCTCATGGCGCTGACAGTCAGCCTATCTCAAAAAAGCAAAAAAAAGAGACTACCGTAGGTCAAATAAAAATCCCCAGCTTAAACGCTGGAGATATTGGCAGTGGTCACTAGATACATACGAGTAACCAGCATCATATTCAATTCGTGTTCAATCAAGCATCAAACTGTCTACCAGCAGTTGAACACTGGTATTTAACGCCTCATTGGCGAATTTTTTATTTCTGAGACTATGCTTAGAAACCGCTTCGATTTGCTCAGAAAAATCAGAGTAATGCTGCGTGACGGCCCAAATGTGAAAAATCAAATGGATAGCAGAAACGGACTTGATCTTATCCTCAGCAATCCACCCATCAATCACAGCGACCTTTTCTCGTACCAAGCGCCGCAAAGGCCCTTTTAGCACCGCCATCAGGTGAGGGGCGCCTTGCATGATCTCTAAAGCATACAGTCTTGACGCTGCAGGCGATTTTTTTGAAATCTCATACTTTTTTTCAATATAAGTAGTAAGCGCAACTTTTGGGTCTTGGTCGGCATTAATCGCCCCTAAAGGGGATAACCACTCGTTGAGCACCATTTCCAAAACAGCAATGTAAAGCACCTCTTTGCTTTGGAAGTAATAAAATATATTCGATTTAGAGATGTTAGCTTCTTCGGCGATTTGCTCCATACGCGCCCCATTGAACCCTTCTTGGGAAAAGACGATCAATGCGGCGTTCATAATATGTGCTTTCTTTTTTAAAATTTTTGCACTGGTTTCGATTTCTTCTAGCGCGTCTTCTCTCACTGTCTCGTCCCTCATCTTAAAGTCAGATCCACCCACTGTGACATGACTAATGTATTGGTTTAAAAAAGGCTAAAGCCATCTTGAGCTGCCCTGTCCGACTCGGATGTTTACTTTATCGTTGATTTATCAATATGGCCTACGGCGCGCCCTGCCTAGGCTGTGCAGCTGACCAAAACAAAGGCATTAATAGCAATCAGTAATGGCAGCAGCAGTCATGGTAGTCAGTCACGTGCCGAGTTATCAGGTTGCTTGGCCGCAGTCTGACATCAGCCCATCTCCTCTTTAGCCTCGCCCTAATCCTCACCTTTTAAATTACCACCAAACATTCCACCCGCACTATGCTTGCAAGGCTGTTCTGCACTATTTTATAACAAACTGCACTGCTTTATAACACCTTGCACTATTTTTACGCATATTTTTAGACCATATGGTTTAAAAATTTTTCTCGTAAAAATTTATAAGCATTTGATAAATATAATTAAAATTTCATGGTATGGATTTTGCTTACTGAAAAATACAAAGGATCTTCCTTTGATAGCGCTTTTCTTCTCTCTTGATATTTATAGGTGACCTCATGGAAATAGGAATTTTTTGCCCGATTGGTAACAATGGTTGGTTAATTTCAAAAAATGCGCCGCAGTATCAGCCTACCTTTGAGCTGAATAAGCAAATCGTGCAGCAAGCTGAGCACTATGGTATGGACTTTGCGCTGTCGATGATTAAGCTGCGCGGCTTTGGCGGGGAGACGGAATTTTGGGACTATAACCTTGAAAGTTTCACCCTTATGGCGGGACTTGCAGCCGTCACCTCCAAAATAAAAATCTATGCCACATCGGCAACCTTAGTCATGCCCCCAGCCATCGTCGCCAGAATGGCAGCGACACTGGACAGCATCTCAAACGGGCGCTTTGGCCTCAATGTCGTGACAGGCTGGCAGCAAGCAGAATATGGACAGATGGGCATGTGGCCGGGTGATGACTATTATGGCAAGCGCTATCAATACCTCTCTGAATACGTTCACATTTTACGCGACCTTTGGCGCACTGGTCAGTCTGACTTTAAGGGTGAGTTCTTCCAGATGGATGACTGCCAAGTGAAACCCATCCCCAAGGCAGATATGAAGATCATCTGCGCAGGGCAGTCCGATACGGGTCTGGAATTTTCGGCCAAATACGCCGACTACAATTTTGTCTTTGGTAAAGGCTTGAACACGCCCACGGCTTATGCGGGTATCAATGATCGCCTAAAGGCGCAAACCGATAAGACGGGCCGCCATGTATCAACCTACGTCCTCTTTATGGTCATCACCGATGAGACCGATGAAAAAGCGCAAGCAAAATGGCAGTCGTATAACGACGGTGCGGACTTTGAAGCTATTGATTGGTTGCAGTCACAAGGTGGTAAGGACAAAACCTCAGGAACAGACACCAATGTCCGTCATATGGCCTCAAGCGTGTCACCCGTCAATATCAACATGGGCACGTTGGTTGGCTCGTTTGAAAATGTCGCCCGCATGTTAGACGAGATTGCCGAAGTAGAGGGCACAGATGGCGTCTTACTGACCTTTGATGATTTTGTGCAAGGGGTTGAGGATTTTGGCAATAAGATTCAGCCCTTAATGACCAGCCGTATCAATGTCGATACCCCCGTACCCAGCCAAGCTGTCAGCGAAGCCTAATAAAAGGAGCGACCATGAACTCGGTTAATACAGTTTGTGCAGACTTTACCAAAGCATCAGCGCCCATCTTAGCGGCAGCGCCTGAATCCATTCAGTTAGATCCAGCCCAGACGGCATTGATTGTCGTCGATATGCAAAATGCCTATGCCAGCCAAGGCGGGTATCTGGATCTGGCTGGGTTTGATGTCACAGCGACCAAACCTGTCATCGACAAGATCAAAGACGCGGTAGACATTGCCCATCAAGCGGGCATACCAGTCATCTATTTTAGAAATGGCTGGGACAACAAATACGTGGAGGCTGGCGGCGCAGGTTCTCCCAACTATCACAAGTCCAATGCCCTAAAAACCATGCGTCAAAATCCTGAGCTTGACGGCACGCTATTGGCCAAAGGCGGCTGGGATTATGAGCTGGTGACTGAGCTAAGTCCCACCGATCAAGACATCGTCATAGACAAGTCTCGATATAGCGGCTTTTTTAATACCAGCTTAGACAGTGTCTTGCGGTCACGCGGCATACGCAATTTATTGTTCACTGGCATCGCCACCAATGTTTGTGTTGAGTCAACGCTGCGCGATGGCTTTTTCCTTGAGTACTTTGGCGTATTGCTCGATGACGCCTGTTATCAAGCAGGCCCCGCCGCAGCGCATGACGCCGCACTCTATAACGTCAAAACTTTTTTTGGCTGGGTGTCTGATGTTGCCAGTATGCAGCAGTGTTTTGTAGACCACTAATGTGTGAATACCTATTGTTGAAATAGGCATTCACACCGCTCACTAGCCTTTACACCAATTCAATCACTTTAGGAATACCGCTATGTCTAAACAAGTCGTCATACCCGAAGGTACCAGCAAACCATTGGCTCCTTACGTCCCTGCCACCAAGGCCGATAACATCGTTTATGTTTCAGGCACGCTACCCTTTGATGACAATAATGATGTCGTCCATGTCGGCGATGCCGCCGCACAAACCCGTCATGTATTGACCACCATCCAAAACGTCATTCAATCTGCTGGCGGCAATATGGATGATGTGACATTTAACTCCATTTTTATCAAAGACTGGTCAGATTATGCAGCGGTCAACCAAGTATATGCAGAGTTTTTTCCCAATGAGAAGCCTGCACGTTTTTGTATCCAGTGCGGGCTGGTCAAACCAGACGCCTTAATCGAGATCGCCTCCATCGCACACATTGGATAGCTCACATTGGATAGCTTATATTGGATAACGCCCTATGTTTATCCGTAACGGCATGGCGTCACTTTAAGTTGACCGAACCTTTCACCGTAACGGGGCGCTTTAGTTAACGACACATGTGACGAGACATTGTTCAAAAGGAAATGACAGATGAATACAGTAATTGACAACAATCAAGCCGCGCAGCCTTCATCAATGACACATCAGTCTAAGGGATCAGTCACCTCTACGGCAGGCAACTTAACCGACGTGCAGCAATCTTTTAGAAATGCGATGAGCAAGCTTGCAGCAGCAGTCAACATCATCACCACTGAGGGGCCAGCTGGTCGGGCAGGCTTTACCGCTTCTGCGGTGTGCAGTGTCACGGACACACCGCCGACCCTATTGGTGTGTTTAAACAGAAGCGCCTCTGTTTACGAATTTTTTAAAGAAAACAAGGTGCTGTGCGTCAACACGCTAGCGCTTGAACACAAAGATTTGAGCGGTGTGTTTGGCGGTAAAACGGCTTTGGAAGATAGGTTTGATCAGGGCAGTTGGTCCACCTTATCAACAGGATCACCTGTGTTAGAGGACGCCATTATCTCGTTTGATTGTCAGGTAAAGCTGATCAGTTCGGTGGGCACCCACGATATTCTGATTTGTGAAGTATTGGATATCAAGCACAAAACGGATTGTGAGAGTCTCATCTATTTCAATCGAGACTATCATCAATTAAGTAAGTGTACAAAGTAAGTACCATACCTTCGACGCTTTGAGGATATTAAAAATGGATAAATGGTTTGTTAAATGGCGTCCCTATACGGGAAATCTAGAAACGACGCCAGTTGGTATCAATGAGTACTTACCAATGGGTAAAAGTGTGGTGCTGGGCGCGCAGCATTCATTCGCTATGTTTGGGGCGACCATTCTAGCGCCGCTACTGATGGGGTTTGATCCCAGCTTAACCATGCTGATTACAGGCATTGGTACGATACTCTTTTTTCTCATTACAGGGGGGCATGTGCCCAGTTATCTGGGCTCAAGCTTTGCCTTTATCGGTGCGATCGCTGCTGTAACGGGATATAGCGGCACAGGCATGAACCCCAATATAGAAATTGCGCTTGGGGGCACGCTGGTCTGCGGGGTGCTTTACGCGCTGGTTGGCCTGCTGGTGATGAAAACAGGGACGGCGTGGATTGAAAACTTGATGCCGCCTGTGGTCACGGGGTCAATCGTGATGATTATCGGCCTAAACCTAGCACCTGTTACCATACAAAGCGTCGCGGGCAGTAGCTTTGATGCTTGGCTGGCGCTGGTCACCGTGCTGTGTATCTGTACGGTCGCCATATTTACCAAGGGCATGATCAGACGCTTGCTGCTACTCATCGGACTCATCGCCGCCTATTTTATCTATTTTTTATTGACCAATGTCTTAGGCATGGGCACCCCAATTGATTTTGGCCCCGTTGCCAATGCCGCTTGGTTTGGCCTCCCTACCCTATATCATCCCGTTTTTCAAACCAATGCCATCCTCATCATTGCCCCTGTATTTATCATCTTGATTGCTGAAAATCTTGGACATTTCAAAGCGGTAGAAGCCATGACTGGCAAGCGCATCTCACCGTATATGGGCAGAGCCTTCTTCGCTGACGGTCTGTGTACCACACTGTCTGCATCGGTCGGCGGTACAGGGATGACAACGTATGCAGAAAACATTGGCGTGATGGCCGCGACCAAAATCTACTCCACCGTCGTCTTTGTGATAGCAGGGGTTTTTGCCATTGCATTAGGCCTGTCGCCCAAATTTGGCAGCTTGGTCAGCACCATCCCCGTACCCATTCTCACAGGCGCTTCAATCGTGGTCTTTGGTTTGATTACCATCGCTGGTGCGCGCATTTGGATGAATGCAAAAATCGACTTTAGCAAAAACGGCAATATGTTGGTCGCCGCCGTGCCTGTCATTTTGGGTACTGGCAACTATTCAATCAACATTGGCGGCTTTGATTTGGGCGGTATCGGCACAGCCACCTTTTTGGCCATTCTTATGAACCTTGTGTTTAATTTTAAAAACAAACCAAAAGCGGTGAGCGCGACCGATGACAAAGAGACTGCTATCTCAGAGCCATTGTTAAGTGTCAACCCATAAACGCAACGGCCCCTTTGCCCTCAAACATCAACATCAACAAGCCACCTAAAGCCTCTCATCAATGCAACAACAATGCAACAACACGGCTAAAAGGCAGAGGTGGTCTTATTGCGCAACATTACTTTTTAGATCAGGGACTTTTCAGACAACCTGCCTGCCTTTTTTAGCCTGTTCGCTGTCCATTTTTTAACGCCTCTCAGATAAAGGACATATAACAACCAAGCATTATTTTTATAGCAACCAAACGGTGAATTTTATGAATACCAATACAATACCCGACATCATTGAAGATATTAAAGCGGGAAAAATGGTCATACTCATGGATGATGAGGACAGGGAAAATGAAGGCGACTTGATCATGGCAGCCACGTTAGCCAAACCTGAAGATATCAACTTTATGATCACGCAGGCAAAAGGGCTGGTGTGTTTGACCTTGACTGCCGCGCGCTGCAAAAAACTGAACTTACCGCTGATGTGTAAAGACAACCAAGCGCCTTATAGTACCAACTTTACCGTTTCGATTGATGCAGCAGCTGGTATCAGTACGGGCATATCAACGGCAGATAGAGCCAAGACGCTCAGAATCGCCGCCTCTCAAGACGTTACCGCTGATGATGTTGTCACCCCTGGACACATTTTTCCTCTGATGGCCAAAGAGAAAGGCGTGTTAGAACGGGCGGGGCATACCGAAGCAGGTTGCGACTTAACCAGACTGGCAGGCCTCACCCCTGCAGCAGTGATTGTCGAAATCATCAATCCAGACGGCGAGATGGCGCGTAGCCCTGATTTATTTAAATTTGCCAAAACCCATAACCTAAAAATTGGCACCATAGCGGCATTGATCACACACATCGAACGTGAAGCATCCCTCAAAAGCGAGATGGACGCTGAGCATTTTAAAAACAGGCTAACCTACGATTATGACCACGCTGATGACGGCAGTGCTGAATGGATAGTGTCCGTTTGATCTGATATTCGCCACTAAGGCGGGTGTAGATATTTTGACCGCCTTTTACCTCTTATTAAAATGGGACGATTGCTTATGTTAGTTAAAAGATATCCTTGCCAAAATAACACTGCAACAACGGTGGTGTTTAGCTCAGGCTTGGGCGGGCATGCTGAGTTTTGGTTGCCCCAAATTGAGGCTTTTACCGAGCAGTATCATGTACTTTGTTATGAACAAGAAGGGGTAGCACCTGATAGCGATGAATTACCAGACAACTATGCGATGCAAGACTTGGCGGCGCAGCTCATTCATATTTTAAAAAAAGAAGCGCTGTCTCATTGTCATTTTGTCGGTCATGCGCTTGGTGGGTTTATTGGTATTGAGGTTGCCCATCAAGCGCCAGAGCTCATAGATAAGCTGGTCATCTTAAACGGCTGGAACAGCCTTGATGCGCATACGATCAAGTGCTTTAGTATGCGCCAAAGCTTACTACAAGACTCAGGTGTTGAAGCTTTTGTCCGCGCCCAAGCCATCTTTTTATACCCGCCGATATGGATTTCAAATAACATCGAGGCGCTAACACAAAAAGAAGACAACGCCATCGCGCATTTTGCACCCATCAAGAATGTCCTGACCAGACTAAAAGCCTTACAAACCTATCAGCCGCTCATCAATGCCAACCACATTAAACACAGCACGTTGGTGTTGAGCAATCTTGATGATGTCTTAGTACCGTGGCAGCGCGGTTTGGCGCTGGCTGACCATATGCCCAATGCTCAGTTTGAGCTGATGCTGACGGGTGGCCATGCCAGCACCATCACAGAGACAGGGTCAACCAATCAAAAAATCCTGCAATTCTTATCCAAAACCTAACATCAATAAGGACATATTATGACTGAGTCACTCTCGTTATCTTCGGCAGGTCTTAACCAGCTGTTTCATAAAGCCAGATCCTTTAACGCTTGGCAATCAAAAGACGTGCCAGATACGCTAATCAGAGAAATCTATCGTTTGGTTAAAATGGCGCCCACCTCGGCCAACTGCTCCCCTGCTCGGTTTGTGTTTTTGAAATCGCCTAAAGCAAAAGCGCTTCTCCAGCCAGCACTGTCATCAGGGAATATCGAAAAAACAATGACGGCCCCTATCACGGTGATTGTGGCTTATGATGCAGAATTTTATGAGCAGCTTCCAAAACTGTTCCCACATACTGATGCCAGATCATGGTTTACCTCTAGCCCTGAGCTGATAAAAGAAACCGCGTTTAGAAACAGTTCTATGCAAGCGGCTTATCTGATTTTGGCCTGTCGAGCCTTGGGGTTAGATACTGGCCCCATGTCTGGATTTGATAATCAACTGGTAGACCGCACCTTTTTTAAAGACAGCACGTGGACCTCCAATCTACTCATCAATATCGGTTATGGTCAAGAGGATCAGTTGTACCGCCGTCTGCCACGGCTGGACTTTGATGAGGCCTGTCAGATTTTATAACTCCCCAAATAACAGACAAAAAAATCCCCAGTACGAATACTGGGGATTTTTAATATTTGGTAGGCGTAACTAGATTCGAACTAGCGACCTCCACCATGTCAAGGTGGCGCTCTAACCAACTGAGCTATACGCCTTTGTAGGTCACGCATTTTATCAGGTTTTTGAGGTGTTGCAAGCGTTTTTTAATAAAAAGAGGATTTATTTTCAAAACTGGCAACGAATCGCTTGCAGCCACCCAAAGAATGCTTAGTGCTCACGCGTATTGCTAAAAGCGACTTCTGGATAGCGATCTTGCATCAACTGTAAGTTGACCCGTGATGGTGCAAGATAGGTCAGATAACCACCACCATCGATAGATAACTGGTCATGGGCTTTTTTCTTAAATTTCGCCAGTGCCACGTCATCATCACAGTGAATCCAGCGCACGGTGGCGATAGACACAGGCTCAAAAGTACATTGTACTTTGTACTCTTCTTTAAGACGATGCGCGACCACTTCAAACTGGAGCACACCGACCGCGCCTAAGATCAGATCATTATTGATCTGCGGCATAAACACCTGCGTGGCGCCCTCTTCACTGAGCTGCTGCAAACCTTTTTGTAAGGCTTTTGATTTAAGCGGGTCTTTGAGCACCACACGGCGAAACAACTCAGGGGCAAAATGCGGAATACCGGTAAAGCTCAGCTCCTCGCCTTCGGTGAAGCTGTCGCCGATAGAGATGGTTCCATGATTGTGCAGACCGATGATGTCACCTGGGTAGGCTTCTTCTAGTGCTTCACGGTCACCTGCCAAAAAGGTCAAGGCATCAGCGATACGCACGTCTTTACCCAAACGCACGTGCTTCATTTTCATGCCTTTCTCGTACTTACCAGAGCACACGCGCAAGAACGCAATACGGTCGCGGTGACGCGGATCCATGTTGGCCTGAATCTTGAACACAAAGCCACTAAACTCAGTCTCAGTGGCGGCGACTTCACGCTCATTGGTCGGATGCGCTTTTGGCGGCGGCGCGTACTTGACCAAGGTATCCAGTACCATGTTGACACCAAAGTTACCCAATGCCGTACCGAACAATACTGGCGTCATCTCGCCTGCTAAGAACGCGTCAACGCTGAATTCTTCGAGCGCCATTTGTACCAGCTCAAGCGATTCTTCAAAGGCGTCAAACATCAACTGCCCCAGACGCTCACGAATATCAGGATAATCATAGCCCTCGCGAGTCTCAGCGACCGTCATCTTGCCGCCGTTGCCTTTCTCGTAGAGATAGGTTTTGTTTTCTGCGAGGTGATAGACCCCCACAAAATCTTGTCCCATACCAATCGGCCATGTGACGGGTACGCATTTAATTTTTAGTACCGCTTCGATTTCGCTGAGTAGCTCAAGCGGCTCACGAATCTGGCGGTCGAGCTTGTTGACGAACGAAATAATTGGCGTATCACGCATGCGGCACACCTCCATCAACTTGATGGTTCGCTCTTCCACCCCTTTTGCCCCATCGACCATCATCAGCGCGCTGTCTACGGCGGTCAAGGTACGATAGGTATCTTCACTAAAGTCGGCGTGACCTGGGGTGTCGAGTAGATTGACCATATGGTCTTTGTAGGGAAACTGCATGACAGAGGTGGTGATTGAGATACCGCGCTCTTGTTCCATGCTCATCCAATCTGAGGTGGCATGACGGTCGGTTTTTCGGCCTTTGACCTCACCAGCTACCTGAATGGCCTGACCCCATAGGAGTAGCTTTTCAGTCATGGTGGTTTTACCCGCATCAGGATGCGAGATGATGGCAAAGGTGCGACGTTTGGCAACCTCACTGGCAAGTTTGGCTGGCTGAATTTTGGATTCTGCGCTCATAATCAATGGCTTATCGTTAATTTTTAGAAAGAAAAAAGTGGGATATATCAGTTGGTATGCAGGGTTGTGGTGCCCGTATTGTAGCGGATTTGCACCAAAGATGCTATTTTTGCCAATGCTAACCGCCTGCCTTTTGGCACCGTTTTGCAGTGTAAACGCGCCCCATACAAAATGATAAAAAGCGACAAAGCCATTGGCCTTATCGCTTTTTAGCGTTTTAAGAGATGCTGTTATAGTCGTCAATACTCAATAAAAAAGACGCATCATGACAAATGCGCTCGATTTAACGCGATTTTTCTTGCTTGCGGTGACTGTGTCTTTCGATGCTACGAGAATACCATTAACTCTCGCTGTATCTTTTTATAAAGAATCCACTATATCAGTAGTAACGCTTGATTTGCGCCTCCAAGAAATCGGCCGCCTCATCATTGACCAAGGTACAGTCAACCACACCGTTGGTACTGTTCATATTCGGTGTGGTGGTGCCACTAGCAACGCGCTGTGCATTATAAATCCTGTCCTTATAATCCACGCCGCTATAGCGGTATAGCGGATCGCTGCTGGTGGCAAAAAACGTGACCGTAGCCGCGTCGTATTGATTATTCACGCCCACGCTATATTCTGTGGTGGTCGATGGGCGGTTGTCCGTGAAGCGGCGCTCATAATCATTGATCCACGCCTCTAGCGTTTGACTGATGCTCTCATCTTTGTTGTTAAAGGCCAAAAATTCACGCTCACTGCTCGTCACAGGTATATAACACACTGACCCTGCGGGAAAGGAGACATTGCTTGGAATATTTGTATATTGGTTTAACGCCGTACGAATACCCGCACTGCGATTGGACTGAGTGGCAGGCCGATAGCTGCTGGCATCGACACCAGATAAATTTAAGGTTTTATAAGTGACTTTATAATTGAGTGCGTCGCTGCTATTGTTATCCTCGATGGGCGATGTGACCGTGCGACCATCGACGTTAATATCGTCATTACTCAGCGTGCCCTCAAAGTTGTTTGCCAGCACGATCCGATTCAAACCATTATTGTTGTAATTGGTATAGTTTTTAACGATATTTTGGATGGTGATTTTGCGCTCCCCTGTGCGGTAGGTATCGTTAATACGGGCGATGGCCAAGCCATTGGCTTGCGCATCATAACTGCTGTCAAATTGAGTAACCGTGATTTGACGGTCGTTGTCGGCACCATAACCATATACCCCGTCATCCTCCTCACAGCCTGTCAGTACAAGGGCAAACGCGCCAATCATTAAAGGCATAGCAAAAGGAGCAATCAGAGCAGGTTTCATAACAAGATATCCTATATATAGACAATAATAGTGACCAACGCTTGCTAAGCGTAGCACCAAACTTAATTTTAGAATATATGACTTTTGTTCTCATTAACATAGACAGGCGGTGCTTGCTGGGCTGGGCTGGGTCATGGTTTTGAATAAATGTTATAGGCGCTATTTTTATTCGCCGACCACACTGGATGTATAAAAATTGGTAAGGCGCACTTACAAATTGATAGCATTCGTTTACTACGGCTATATAGAGCGCGGCGTCAGATTTGTTATGCTAGATGGGCTTTGACGGCAGTGCCAGTATTAATATAAGCCAATGTGCATACAAACAGTCATTACGATGATGTCACGCTTAGGCAGTGCCAAGTACATGATGAAAATAAGCACCATCCATAACAACAGTACACATAACAATAGACAATACAGGACATTTTATGAAAACATTATATTCAACCCAAGCAACTGTCACTGGCGGCCGTGCAGGCAGCGCAAGCTTAAGCGATAGCGACTTGAGCATCAACATGGTACCACCTGGTGGCAACCAAGAAGGCAACAACCCAGAACAGCTACTGGCTATGGGTTATGGTGCTTGTTTTGATGGCGCGCTCGGCGTGGTTAAAAAAATGGAAAGCGCCAGCTTTGCTTCGACCGTTGAGACCACTGTTGCCCTACTCCAAGGTGACAGTCATGACTATAAACTTGACGTAAAAATTCACGTCATCGCTGAAAAGACTGATCTATCTGCTGAAGAAATCCAAAAGCTGGTCGAAAAAGCGCATGAAGTTTGCCCATATTCCAAAGCCACACGCAACAACATCGATGTCGAAGTGACGTCAGAGGTCAAATAACACCGCCCCAATAAGTCATTCATGGCTTAGACTGACGGTTTAGGCCGTCACTGAAAAAAAGAATCTGGCCATTGCTGGGTTCTTTTTTTTGTGTTGGCGTCATCGATTTTGTGCCTACAGTCCTTATCAAGGTTTACCGATTCGGAAAAGACCACGTTTATCGCTATAATGAACACACCATGTATCCCGATAACCATAACACGATTTGCCAGTGGTGCTGACTAACAACCATGATTGGTTTTTAACGTAGCCATTATCATGCGCCGATAGACTGACGCCGCACTACCTGTCCGCCCTTTTCTGCTTTTATTATCTATCATCAATAAGTGACCTCTATGACCGAGAATAGCCACAATTCACACCGCGCCCTCGACCCCGCGTTGTTGCCTAACTTTGATACCATGCCCAACGTCGCCACCATGAATACCGAGCATGTGGACAAGACCAAGCCACCCTTTATCTTGGTCGATGGCTCTTATTACCTGTTTCGCACCTACCATGCGCTGCCCAAAATGATCACCACCCAAGGCCAGCATACCAACGCCATTCGCGGGACGCTCAATGCCTTGTTAAAGCTGATGCGCCGTTACCACCCAACCCATATGGCAGTGGCCTTTGATACCCGTGCGCCAACGTTTCGCCATCATTTATCTACCGAGTATAAGGCCAGTCGCCCGCCGATGGATGTCGAGCTGTCGCAGCAAATTGCGTTTGTCCATCGTTTGGTGCATGCGCTTGGGCTGCCGCTGCTGCGTATTGAAGGCGCGGAAGCCGATGACATCATTGGTACGCTGGCGCAGCGCGCAGTAGCAGAAGGACATCATGTGGTCATCTCCACAGGTGACAAAGACATGGCGCAGCTGGTCAACGACTGCGTGATTTTAGAAGACAGCTTTACGGGGAAAATCACGGACAGTGATGCCGTGGTCGAAAAGTTCGGCATCAAACCCGATCAGATGATTGACTATTTGACCTTGATGGGCGACTCCTCAGATGGCATCAAAGGGGTGCCCGGTATCGGTAAAAAAACCGCCAAAGATTTGCTCAATAAATATGACGATATTGGCACAATTTTGCAAAACGTCGCCGATATCAAAGGCCGCGCGGGTAAAAACTTGGTAGAATATGCCGAGGATATTCCGATGAATGCGCAGCTGGCCACCATCGTTACTGACTTGGACATCGGTCAAGACTGGAACGATTTGCAAATCAACACCGACCCATGCGCCCATATTGACGAGCTGCGCGCACTGTATACCGAGCTTGAGTTTAAAAATGAGCTGGCCTCACTCGACCATCCCAACCACCCTGCCAATGCGCAAGGCGTGGCAGCAAGCCAAGCAGCCACCGAATCACAAGCGCAAATTGCCAAGTCATTGCAATCAACCAAGATTGACAATGTCAAAAACAGCAAAAACCACGACAAAGCATGGCACACCATTTTGGACATGCCAGCCTTTGACACCTTGCTTGCTCGCCTTGAGCAAGCGCCGCATTTTGTCCTTGATACCGAGACCACCAACATCGACTGGCGGAAAGCAGACATCGTTGGTTTATCTTTTGCCCTAGAGGCGCATGAGGCTTACT
Organism: Psychrobacter sp. PSi21; assembly: GCF_054960615.1. NCBI lineage: Bacteria > Pseudomonadati > Pseudomonadota > Gammaproteobacteria > Moraxellales > Moraxellaceae > Psychrobacter > Psychrobacter sp. PSi21. The sequence goes on along the minus strand of NZ_JBHNYR010000020.1, from coordinate 53,890 downwards.
ACATTCCGTTAGCTCACGCTTTAGAAGAGGATGAGCTGACCACAAAACAGCTGGATCGTGACACTGTGCTTGCCCGCCTAAAGCCAATCCTAGAAAACCCCAAGATTGGTAAAATCGGTCAGCATCTAAAGTATGACACACACATTCTCAGTCATTACGGCATCGATTTGATCAGTCGCGCCGCCAGCGACCGCGTAGATGCCAGCAACAACTGGGCCATGGACACCATGCTGGCAAGCTACGTCATCAACGCGGCCATCACGCGTCACGGCATGGATGATTTGGCGCGCCACTACCTGCACACCCAAACCATCAGTTATGAAGATGTGGCAGGCAAAGGCGCCAAGCAGGTCAGCTTTGATCAAGTGGCCATCGACATTGCCAGCGATTATGCTTGCGAAGATGCGGACATCACTTATCAGCTGTTTGACTTGTTTAGTGACGAGTTGGCAAACGACAGCAACAATGCCAAGTTGCTACATCAGCTTGAGATACCCGTCGCTGAGATACTGTGTCAAATGGAAGCCGAAGGCATTTTAATCAAGCGCTCGTTTTTAAATGAGTTATCCAAACGCTTTGATGAAGAGATCATCGCGTTAGAGCAGCGCGCTTATGAAGTGGCTGGCGAAGAATTTAACTTAGGCTCGCCAAAGCAGCTCGGCGAGATGCTATTTGACAAGCTTGGCGTGGCTGGTGGTAAAAAAACCAAGTCTGGTCAATACTCGACTGGCGAAGCTGTATTATCAAAAATCGATCACCCCTTGGTCGATATTACCTTAGAGTATCGCGGGTTGTCTAAGCTTAAAAGTACCTATACCGATGCCTTAGATAATGTCGCAGACAGCGAGACCGACCGGGTACATACCAGCTACCATCAAGCGTTAACCAGTACAGGTCGCTTGTCCTCGACCGATCCCAATTTACAAAACATTCCCATCCGTACTGCCACAGGTCGCCTCATTCGCCAAGCCTTTATCGCGCCAGAAGGCCGCGTGATCTTGGCCGCCGATTACTCCCAAATTGAGCTGCGCTTGATGGCTCATTTTTCAGGCGATGACAACCTGACACGCGCCTTTAACGAAGGGCTAGATATTCACACCGCCACGGCTGCCGAAGTATTGGGCAAAGACGTAACCGATGTCAGTGCCACCGAGCGCCGTAATGCCAAAGCCATTAACTTTGGTCTGCTATATGGCATGAGCGCCTTTGGACTTGCCAAGCAGCTACAAATGAGCCGAAGCGAGGCGCAAGAGTACATTGACATGTATTTTAACCGTTACCCCAGCGTCAAAGCCTATATGATCAATACCCGCGCCAGCGCCTATGAAAATGGCTATGTCGAGACCATCTTAGGTCGCAAGCTCTACACCCCTGACATCAATAGCAGTAACCGTATGGTCAAGCAGGCCGCTGAACGCGCTGCCATCAATGCCCCCTTGCAAGGTTCGGCAGCTGACATCATCAAGCTGGCGATGATCGCGGTGGATAAGGTGTTGCCAAAAGAGCAGGCCAAAATGCTGCTGCAAGTCCATGATGAATTAGTATTTGAAGTCGATAAAGACAAGGCGGAAGACATAAGTACCCTGATTCAAGAGGCCATGCAAGACGTGCTGAGCACCACCGCTACTGAGCGCGGCTGGTCTGTTGATTTTGCGGTACCGCTACTGGTCGAAACCGACACAGGCAGCAACTGGGATGAAGCGCATTAATTTATATGGTTCGAAAGGCGCTTAGCGTTATGATTACTGAAAACAGCTTTATTGAACATGCAGGCGCAGCTTTATTGCTCGCCTGTATGCTGAAATGTATACACTACGTGGTTATTAGCAGCTACAAGCAAGGGCGTTATTTTTGGATCGCCGCATGCTTTATCTTTACTTTAGTGCTGCGAAAAGAGCTTAACTACTTACCTGATCTGCTCGTCCCTGCCAATTTTTTATGGCTGGGTCAGGGCTATGACTGGTGGGAGGACATGATATTATCAATATTTGGCGGCATTGCTTTGGTCTTGCTCGCGATGTCCAGACCTTATTGGGTTTATATCCTTAAACGCGTGCCGCTGATACTTTATGTCATCGTCGCTGTACTGGCAGCGCTGCAATATGTCGGCGAGCATGCGATACTGTTTTCCGAGGCATCCGGTGTGATGATCGAGGAGCTGTCCGAGGATATTGTGTATACCATCGCGCTGGTGTATCTATGGCGTTTAGGACTGATCACACTTGAGCAAAAAATGATGACCATCAAAACCTTGGCGCGCACGAAAGATAGAGATACAGACCCATCTACATAAAAGCCACTGACAGTACGAAGGCTGACTGGTATTGATATCTTGACAACCAAGGCGTATAAGGTGTGTTCTACCGTACCTATGCATGAGAAAAATTAGGCGCCGTTGACAGGCACCTCCTTAGCGTCAGCCTCTTACCCACAAGTCTTAATTTTTAAGGAAAATCAATGAACATACTCATTACTGGTGCCTCCCGTGGCATTGGCCTTGCAACCGCCAAACGCTTGGCCGCAAAAGGGCACAGCGTCGGCCTATTTGATATTGATAATGACGGACTTGAGCGCGCGATCAATGATAACGCCTTTACAAAAGCACGTAAGCAAAACCGCGTTATTCAAGGTCATTTAGATGTTACCCAGCCTGAGGCTTGGGATGATGCCATCACCCAGATGATTGATAATTTTGGCAGCATTGATACCTTGATTAATAACGCTGGTGTATTGGTCACTGGCACCCTGCCCTCAACCGACTTGGGCAAGCAGTTGTCACTGATTGATATCAACTGTAAAGGCGTGCTGATCGGTTGTCATAAGCTTGCGCCTTATCTTGCCGATGCCAAAGATGGCAAAATCATCAACCTCTCTTCAGCCTCAGCCATTTACGGCCAGTCTGAGATTGCACCATATTCTGCCAGTAAGTTCTTTGTACGCGGCTTGACCGAAGGCTTAAATGTCGAGTACGAAAAACTGGGCATCAAGGTTATTGATGTCATGCCGCTATGGGTGAAGTCTGACATGACCAAAGACGTGAGCGTCACCAGCATTGAGCGTTTGGGCATCAATCTCACCGTCGATGATGTGGCAAAAACGCTTTGTAAGCTTTCATGCCGCCCCAACCGCAAGATTTCTTGCACCCACTATCCCATTGGCATGCCTGCCAAAGTTTTACAAAAACTGGCGCAGGTCACGCCTGATCCCATGGTACGCTGGCTCAATATTCAAATGAGCGCCAAATAACCATATGATGTGCGCTGATCATGTTATCCGATACACAATGGCTGCCTGTCAACGATAAGGCAGCCGTTTTTTATGCCTAACGCGTGTTTAATACCACTCGGCGCCTTACATTTTTTGAACATGTTGTGACACCTTGCTACTGGTAGCAAAGCCACTGACAAGGCACACTGATTGCTATTACATAAGTAGGCTTTACCACAAGCATAACAATTAAAATCAATAATATTCAATATCACAAAGGATGCCCGCATGGACAACTCAAAAACACCGCTCCCAGAAAATATGGATCGTATCGATAGCAGCAACGCCACTGAAGACAATCAGCAAGTCGACCTCGATAATCCCATGCTACACACCATTGACGATGATCCTGTGATTGATAACAGCGCTGGTTTTAGCAACAGCCAAGTCGGTACTACTGACGATGGCAGCCAAGGCGTAACCCCCATGCACCGCCAAAACATTGACGAAGCCCGTGTTGATGAAGTGCTGGTCGACGATAACTTGGACGACAGCGACTATCCTGATATCGTTGATATTGCTGACAGAGAAGCTGCCGAGCACAGCAATGATGACGAGTAAATCAAGTCCTCATTAATCGATGTCATTTAAAAACAAAAAGAAGCCCGCGCCATAAATGGTGCGGGCTTTTTGATGTCTTTATAGCATGATGATTACAAGAGCAATATGTCATTAGACCAATTATTAAACCGACAATGGCTGATCGGTCCACACATCGCGGTAACTGGTATAATAAATCAGCAGCATGACGGGCATGGCAACAATGGACGCTGAACCAAAGGTAAACATCATCAATAAAATCCCTAGAAGACAAACCATCATCACAAAAACCAGTATCGGCAGCCAGTTTCTCATACACGCTTGGAAGCTTTTTTTGATTGCTATTGGTGGTGTCACATCATGCAAAACGATCAATGCTGGCGCAAACCAAAAGGCCATGGATAAAGCAATCATTGGTAGTAAGGCAATCAGCATGTATAACACTACAACCCAAGAAGCTGATGATTGCACACCCATGTTGTCTATCGTTGACCATATCTCTAAGAAGTTACTGAGAGACAATGCAAGCAGAACCAAAACAGAAAATATAAAAAGCACGATAATACCAACAAGGTAGAGCAGCGTCAGTATCAGTAAGGGGACTAAGTGCGTTTTTAATGCCGAAAACAAATATTCAAACTTAAGACGATCACCGCGCTCCTGTATGGCAGCCGTTTGTATAAAACCGCCAATAAACAAAGTTACCATAAAAATTGCGCATGGGTTAATAACTGGCGTGGCCATCAGTATGATCGGAACGGCAAATATCGAAAATGTCATACCCAGCCATACTCCGATATTTTGCTTAAACATATCAAAGGCTTTACGCATCCAAGTTACACCAGCGGTAGCGCCGCAGCGGCGCGGCTCAGATAATAACTGTGGGTCTTGACAGGATACGGGCGGCGGCAGTGGCGTTGAAGACTCATCTAACGACACCGTAGATGTATCAGACATTGCGATGACTCACTTATGGCTCAAATACTTAATGATCTGTAGACAATGGCTGATCGGTCCACACATCGCGGTAGCTGGTGTAATAAACGATCATCAACAATGGAAAAGCCGCCAACATACCAATACCTAGCGTAAACAAAACCAATAGCATAATGGCGAAAAAAGCAACCAGCCCATATACAAACATGGGCAATAAATTTGCCATACAGCCTTTGAAGCTTTTTTTCATAGCGTCGATAGGCTCGACATCATGTAACACGATAAGCGTAGGGGCAAACCAGACCAACATTAATACAGGTATAAACAGTAACATGCTCAATAAAGAAAAAATCATCATCATAAGGAAACTTGACTCGCTTATGCCAGACATCATACTACCGAACCATACGACCATCATGATGATCATAGGAATCATCGCAATAACAATCGCGATTAAATACAGCACACAAAGCATAATCATCGGCTGTAAGTGAGTCTTAAATGCTGAAAATAAGTGATCAAATCTGAGTTCATCACCGCGTGCTTGCGCCGCACAGCCAGCCATCATACCCGCAATCAAAATAGGGCTTGCGAGACTAAAAATAAAACCGATGAAGGGGATGGATCCAAGCACAGCAAGGAACAAGAAAAACACCACACTCATGCCAATCCACAGCAAAAAGTTCTCTTTAAACATGGCAAAGGCACTGGTGAGCCAAGCCATACCTGCACCCGCATCACAACGACGCGGCGCTGCTAACAGCTGCGGTAATGGGGTGCCATATTGATCGACTGGCGGCGGTAGATCGGGTGGCAACTGCCCAAAGCCATCAGTAGATTTATGCAGTGAGACAGAGGCGTTGGGGTTTTCTGGACTGGTCATGATAAGCCTTATAAATAGGGTAAGAAGTCAGACGACTATCAAAAAAAGTGAGCCTTTTGCTCATGTTTATGATGAGAATGTTCATTTCTGCCGCTATTTTTACATAAGTTAACAAATAATCCCAACTTTTTTTTACTTAATTGATAGGCATAAAAAAAGACCGAATGATGCATTCGATCTTTTTTTATTGCTTTGAGGGGTCATCTGTCTGCCATTTTTAGCTATGCCCAGCCATCTAGCGTGCCTGCCCAGCCCTTGACCAGCGGCGCGGTTAATGCGGCCAGTAGCGCCACATGCGTGTCGTCCGCATTTAGTGCTGGAATATAGTGATACTCTTGCCCACCTGCATTTAAGAAGTTGTCACGGTTCTCAATCGCCAGCTCCTCTAAAGTCTCTAAGCAGTCCGCTGAAAACGCAGGGCTGACGACCTGCACCGAGCGTACGCCCGACTTGCCCCAATCCTCTAACACCACATCGGTATAAGGCTTGACCCACTCTTGTTTGCCAAAGCGGGATTGAAAGCTGATGATCCACTCATCTGCTTCAAGACCCAGCGCATGCGCCACTTGCGCCGCGGTACATTTACAGCGCTTGGGATATGGGTCGCCTTTGTCCGCATAAGGCTGCGGGATACCATGAAAGCTAAACATCAGCTTATCTGGTTTGCCATGTGTCTCTTGGAAACGACGAATACTGTTGGCGAGTGCCTCGATATATAGCGGATGGGCAAAGTAATCTTTCACCACGGTCATATTGGGCAAGTTGCGCTGCTTGAGTGCCCACTTGTTGATCGCATCATACACCGCGCCTGTCGAGGTGGCTGAATACTGCGGAAATAGCGGCAGCATGACAAAGTGATCCACGCCCTCGCTGCGCAGTTGATCCATCACGTCAGGGATACCTGGGTTGCCATAGCTCATGGCCGCATGCACAGAGACGCGAAATGGCGCAGCGCTGTCGGCCAGACGCGGGGTAAGCATCTCTACTTGGCGGTTTAAGATATTGCGAATGGGTGAGTCACCATCCCAAATACTGGCGTACGCTTCAGCGACGCGCTTAGGACGACTGGGCAGTACAAAGAGATTAAGAATAATCGCCCACAAAAATCGCGGTATCTCAATAACTCTTGGGTCTGACAAAAACTGACGCAAATAACGCCGTACCGCAGGCGCGGTTGGCTCGTCAGGCGTACCAAGATTGATCAACAAAACAGCAATACGAGGGGGCAAGTCAGGTTTCATAGCGGCACATTTTATGAGAAAGGAGAAGATAAAAACCGTTGCTAGTCTAGCATTTTATGACCGTCTCTCGCAGGGCAAAAATGGCGCTTATACAATTTGATACCAATTATCTGCCCGCGTTTGCCTTATCACACTCCTGCTCCATCAGTAAGCTGGCGGCCAAGGCAATACAGACTACCGCTTATCGACACCTATATCACCACAAACTCGCTGCCTGACGGTTGTACTCACTAGCGCATCACCATACAATAGGCAAACATCGCGTATTGACGCGACAGGGCATGTGCCCACATGCTTTTTTATTTTATTGATGACTGTCGTCTTGTGAGGTAGCTTTGAACGCCCGTCCTGATCCTGCCATTGACCCATCCTTGACTGATGCACGGCTGCATGAGCCGAACTCAGTCGGTATCGTCACCCCCACATTGTTTCATTTTGCCGAGCCGCTCACCTTGGAATGTCAGCGTACGCTGCCATCCTTTGACTTAATGGTTGAGACATACGGCGCTCTTAATGAAGACAAGTCAAACGCCGTTTTGATCTGCCATGCGTTATCTGGCAACCACCATGCCGCAGGGTATCACGGCGATGACGACAAAAAATCAGGCTGGTGGGACAATATGATTGGCCCAAACAAAGCCATCGATACCAATCGATTTTTTGTGGTGTGTTTAAATAATATCGGCAGCTGTTTTGGCTCGACAGGCCCCACCTCCATCAATCCAGAAGCTGAGCCCTATGTTAATGACGCAGGCGAGACAGTACAGCCCGTTTACGGCCCTGATTTTCCGCTAGTCACCATTAAAGACTGGGTCAAAACTCAAGCCATGTTGTCTGATCGCTTAGGTATTACCGTTTGGCATGCCATCGTTGGTGGCTCGATGGGCGGCATGCAGGCGCTGCAATGGTCGGTTGACTACCCTGAGCGGCTCAAGCGCTGCGTGGTCATCGCCAGCACACCCAAACTGTCAGCACAAAACATCGCCTTTAACGAAGTGGCACGCCAGTCAATTTTGTCTGATCCTGAGTTTAAAGAAGGCCGCTACCTACAAGCCGGTACGTATCCACGCCGCGGGTTGATCTTAGCGCGTATGGTAGGCCACATCACCTACTTAACTGATGACGCAATGAAGGCCAAGTTTGGCCGTGATCTGAAGTCTGGCAAGTTTATGTATGGCTATGATGTCGAATTTCAGGTCGAAAGCTACCTACGTTATCAAGGTGAACGCTTTAGCGAAAATTTTGATGCCAATACGTATTTGCTAATGACCAAAGCTTTAGACTATTTTGACCCAACACGCGACTATAGCGCGGCGCCATCGGCACGCCCGACCACAGGTAGCGATGACTCATCAGTGGCACATCATGAATCCAACGATCTAAAGACTGCCTTTGCCCATACCCAGTGTCAGTTTTTGGTGGTGTCATTTACTACCGACTGGCGCTTTGCCCCGCAGCGCTCGCAAGAGATCGTCAACGCACTGATGGCCACGGGAAAACCCGTCAGCTATCTCAATGTCGATGCCCCGCATGGTCATGATTCGTTTTTGTTTGATATTCCGCGTTATATGGGCGCGGTGCAAGGGTTTTTAAACGCGCCCTTTATCAACACCGCACACGTGCCACATCATACGCCCCGTAACGACACGGACACAGCATTAACAGGAGAGCAGTTGTGAGAATGGATCATCAATTGGCGGAGCGCTGGATCGCGCCGCAATCGCACATCCTAGATCTAGGCTGCGGCAATGGTGAGCTACTCGCGCACCTGCAAACCAAACTTGGCGTTACTGGCTATGGTCTTGAGATTGATGAAGACAAAATCAACGAAGCCATTGGTAATGGCTTGTCTATCGTCGAACAAGATCTCAATGATGGCCTCGTTCGTTTTGCCGATAACAGCTTTGATACCGTGGTGATGGCGCGCGCCCTACAGGCGGTAAAAGCACCCGATGTGCTGCTGCTTGATATGCTGCGCGTGGCACGTGAAGCCATCATTACCTTTCCAAACTTTGCCCATTGGCAAAACCGCCTACATCTGGGGCTCAAAGGTTTAATGCCCGTTTCAGAAGCGCTGCCATACGAGTGGTACAACACGCCAAACATTCATCTGTGTACCTTTAAAGACTTTGAGCAACTGTGCGCCGATCATGACATCGAAATCATCAACCGCTTTGCTGTCAGCGACTCAGACAAAGGGCACTCCTCACTGATGAGTACCCTGATTCGCCAAGCACCAAACTTGCTTGCTGATGTGGCGATTTATCGCGTTACCAAACGGCAGGCTTAGTACCTCCTATCGGCACGATACGCACCCCTGCAACATCTAACTGCGTCGCTACGGTGCGCAGTTACCCAAAACTTGTCTGTTATTTACCTTTTGTCGGTGTATCTGTATGTATAGAAAGGTAACTGTATGATTTTGTTACATACTATTCTGTCAATGTTCACGTAAAAGTACGTAATTAGTATTTGAGTTTCGTAAGTTTGAGTGTTAAGCTGACTTTCATAGTATCGATAGCAAAATATATTCTTAGCATTCTTTTGCCATTTATCCTTTATAATGACCGCCTGTTTTTATATTGCGACGATACCCCCGATTCAACACTGTTACCTATGTGCCGATTGTGTATTTAAGGATGATTCTGCTGCCAAGGTCACCGCTTTTTTGATATCAATTGCGTCACCGTGACTCGTTAACTGCCTCATTCTGGAGCTGCTATGACATTATTTAAAGCTGCATTGTTTACTGCATTATTTTCTTGTGCTGGTCTAGCAAACGCTGAGCTGACTGCAAACGTACCACTAGACACCTCACGTTATGAAATTATGGAAGTTGGTGAACTGTCAGCACGTGCAGCACAAGGCAACGATCATGCCCAGTTTTATTTGGCCAAGCGCTTGCAGAAAGGTCAAGGCGTGGCGCAAAACACCCAGCAAGCCATTCAATGGTATACCCGTGCTGCTGAGCAAGGCGTGGCGCCAGCTCAGTTAAACCTTGCCATCATGTATTTGCGCGGTGAAGGCGTCCAGCCCAACTTACAGCAAGCCCGTCTTTGGCTAGAGAAAGCGGCCATGCGTGGTGATAACCGTGCCAGCTATACCCTAGCCCTACTCGATGAAAAACAAAAAAATCTGGTTGATGCTTACAAATGGTATGACCTAGCTGCTCGTGATGGCATGCTTGATGAAAAAGTCCGTACTAAGGCGCGTGGTAAAATCGGTCAGTTGGCCTTAAACTTATCAAGCTCAGACATTGCCAGTGCTCGTAACCAAGCCGATCGTTGGTTTCAGAGTAAGTAAGCCTGTAAGCGCGTCTTGTTACAGACGGCTGAATAAAAAAATCCCAGTTCAATACTGGGCTTTTTATTGTCTGTATGAAAGATAAGGGTCATAGATATTTATGGTAGCGCAACCAGCTTATGCAGCTGCGGTATACCTTCTAGACTTTTGAATAAGGTGTCTGTCTCAATATCTATCCAGCTATAATGCGTATGGCAATGCAGGCATAAAAAAACCTTCGATAATGTCGGATCGGAGGAAACATAACGGTCTATCGCTGCACAGTAGCCACTGTTTGGTATCCCATTCGGGCGAGCAATATCATATTCGGCATACAAATCTTTTTTCCAATCTACCATTGCGGGTAGTTTTACCATCATTTGTGAAGTGCAGTGAGGACAGCTATTTAAGTCAGATGGGATCATCTGATCAATAGGATATCGACCTTGAGTTAACACACCTTTTTTATCGACATAGTCTGTCTCTATTTCAGTAAATTTCTGAATATCAGATCTAGTATCAACTCCTGCTTTAAAGATTATTTTATTGTGCTTTAGACGATAGCTTAAAGTATTACAGTAAGCTATATATGGTGATAAAACCAATCCTACCGCGAATATCCATACATGCAAATCTCTCCAGCCATATTGCTTTTGTAGAAAAGCAACGATACATCCTAATAATATAGAAACCCATATGTATGTTAGTGACTTTTGTTTCTTATGTAGATTGATATTGTTTTTATTGAATAATTCTATACCTAGCGGTGCTTCCATCAAAAGACTGCGCTGACAGTGCGGACAAAATAATATGCCTCTTTCCACAACAGGCGTCGAAAAATACGCACTGCAATCTTTGTGAGGACAAAGTGATTGTCGTGTGTGTTTACTATTTTTTAGCATAGATGTTCTTATAGGCTATTATTAATAGTTATATTTTATGCAGCTGCGGCGCATCTTCTGCACTTTTGAACAAGGTATCTGTCTCAATATCTATCCAGCTGTAATGCGTGTGGCAATGCAGACACAGAAAAACCTTGTCTAGTTTATAATCATTGTCTACATAACTGTCCGTTTCTACGCAATATCCGCTATAAGGAATGATAGCAGGACGCACAATATCATATTTAGCATACAAGTCTTTTCTCCAGCCCGCTATTTCTGTCAGCTTCACAACCAATTGCGATGTGCAGTACGGACAGTTTTTCAAATCAGGTAAAGCTTTTTCATTATGATAACAATAGGCTTGAGCCAGTACGCCTTTTTTATCGACATAGTCTTTTTTTATCTCAGTAAATTTTTGGATATCAGCTAAGCGATCAACACCTGCTATAAAAGCTATTTTTTTATGCTTTATACGATAGCTCAAGCGATTACGATAATATTTATATAGCTTAAATATCATAAATCCTGTAAAAAACAGGATGATTACAGGCATCATTTTCACTAATACGTCTGGCTTAACATATTTTCTTACTACAATGTCGGAAACCACCCATGCTAATGCCCCCACTAAATACTGGTAGATTAATTTTTTTTGCTTTTTATGGGAGTCTACACTTTGTTTATTAACCTCATCAAGACGTAGCGGTGCCTCCACCAAAAGACTGCGCTCACAGTGCGGGCAAAACAAGATGCCTTTTTCAATAATAGGTTCTAAAAAATATGCGCCACAATCTTTGTGCGGACAACGTGATCGTGGATCTTTTTTGTCTTTTGGCATCACTCTTCTTCTGTGTTATCTATGATAAATGTTTTGACCATAAAGGATCAAAGTGCATGTTTGGTGACCATTGTCTGATTTTGAATGTTATAGCTAGACGATATATAAGCGCGGCGCACCTCTGGCCGTTTTGACCGGCTCTCTGGTTTCTGGATTTATCCAACTGTAATGCGTGTGGCAATGTAGACACAAAAAGATATGACTCAGCACGCTATCGCTAGAGATATAACGGTCTGTATCTCGGCTATATTCACAACTTGGCACCGCTTCAGGTCGAGATATATTGTATTTCTCATATAGACTCCGTTGCCAGTTAATCATTTGTGGCAATTTTACTATCATTTGTGAGGTGCAGTGAGGACAGCCGTATAGTATAGGTAGCGTCACATTGCGAAAATCGCATTGGCTCTGTATCAGCACGCCTTGATAGTCTACATAATCTGTTTTTATCTCCACAAATTGATAGATATCAGATAAGCTATCAACACCCGCTATGAGTTTGATGTTATTCGGCTTTAGATGCCCCCCTACCTCTTGATGGTAAGCTTTGTACTTCTTAAACACAAAATAGCCGACGTAACATAAAAACAGGTATAAACAGATACGGTATAGGTGGTCGCCCTCTACCACACTCATGAAGATAGCTATCAGCGGGACATACAGAATAAAGCAAAAATCTTTAAGTAAAGCTTTACCGCTTGCATAATAAACCGCACTGCGTCTATTGATTTCATCAATATCCAGCGGCGCATCCACCAAAAGACTGCGCTCACAATCTGGACAAAGTAAGATGCCTTTTTCAGCGAAAGGCGTTAAAAAAGACGTGTGGCAACCTGTATGAGGACAGGTAAGCATTGCTATTTTATTGGGTTTCTTGGTTAGCATAGGGATATTCATGCTTTATTTATCATCACTTCTCTGGAGTAGCAGTCTGGAAAATATCATTTAGACCCTGATTATACAAAAGTTGATGAAAACTAGCCTAGTAATATCTGCAAACTAGTCGGATGCGATCCGCGATGCACCGACCCTCTTTTTATCTGAATTGATCTATAAGCCATTCAAAATCCACCCAAAATTTGCTACACTACGCGCGCATTGGCCAATTCCACAATTGAGCTAATGTTATTTTTTATCTACCCTTTTATCACTATTGCACTGGGTTTACGACTCAGCCAGCAGGAGACTTGCATGACCACTGACAACCGTACACGCAATCAGCAACACGCCACCGAGTATGACAGCGAAATCAACAACATCGTCGTCGCCGCACTCTATAAGTTCACGCCGTTCGCCGATTTTGAGCAATTTCGTGAACCGATTTTAAATACCATGCTGGATAACGATGTCAAAGGCACGTTACTGATTGCCAATGAAGGCATCAACGGTACGATTTCTGGTACACGTGATGGTATCGATAACGTGCTGAACCACTTACGCAGCATCGAGGCGATTGGCGAGTTTGTCTTTAAAGAGTCCTACACCGACAGCCAGCCGTTTTACCGCACCAAGGTAAAGCTAAAAAAAGAAATCGTCACCATGGGCGTCGAGGGCATCGACCCGCTACAGTCAGTCGGTCGCTACGTCAAGCCGCAAGAGTGGAACGCGCTGATCTCTGACCCTGAGGTGGTATTGATTGATACCCGTAACGATTACGAAGTACAAATCGGTACGTTTGAAAATGCCATCAATCCTGAGACCGAGACCTTCCGCGAGTTTCCTGAATACGTGGCCAAGGCCCTTGACCCAAGCAAACATAAAAAAGTGGCGATGTTTTGTACAGGCGGTATTCGCTGCGAAAAATCCACCGCGTATATGCGTGAGCAAGGCTTTGAAGAGGTGTATCATTTAGAGGGTGGTATCTTAAAATACCTAGAAGAAGTACCTGCTGAAGAGTCCATGTGGCAAGGCGATTGTTTTGTCTTTGATAACCGCGTGTCAGTCAATCATGACCTTGAAAAAGGCGACTACGATCAGTGCTATGCGTGCCGTATGCCCATCACCAAAGAAGATCAAGAAAGCGCCGCCTACGTGCAGGGCGAATCATGCCCGCATTGCATCGACAAGGCGACTGATGAGCAAAAAGCCCGTTTTCGTGAGCGTGAGCATCAAATGCAGCTGGCCAGAAAGCGCGGCGAAGCGCATATTGGCAGCGAGGTGGTCGATGTGATCGAAAAGCGCAAAGCGGCGAAGATTGAGGCGCGCCGCCTTGCAGAAGAGGCCACTCAGTCACAGTCTAAAGCATAGTGTCAAACGCGTGATGTTTTGACCTCTACTTTGCTGTTTATCTTAAACAAGCGCATAAAAAAAGAGAGACGATATCGTCTCTCTTTTTTCGTGCCCAATACGATTGTGCTGATTAGAACAAGATACGGATACGGATGGTTTCTTCCACATCTTTGAGCTGATCGAGTGCAGCGTCTGAATCGTGGTAATCCACGTCCATGACCAAGTAACCGACATCGCCTTCTGTCATCAAGCTCTGCGCGAGAATATTGATGTTGGCCTCAGCGAACAGACGGTTGATCTGTGACAAGACGCCTGGGACGTTTCTGTGAATGTGTAACAGACGATGTGAGTTTTCTTTGAACGGGATAGAAACTTCTGGGAAGTTCACTGCCGTGGCGGTATCACCCTGATCTGAATATTTGACAAACTTCTCTGCCACTTCTAGACCGATATTGGCCTGCGCTTCTTGGGTTGAACCCCCAATATGCGGGGTCAAAATCACGTTATCAAACTTACGCAGTGGTGATTCAAACTCTTCATCCGCTGATTTTGGCTCTTTGGGGAACACATCAACCGCCGCGCCGAGCACTTTGCCTGACTCAAGTACTGCTGCCAAATCATCAATCTCAACACACGTACCGCGAGCGGCATTGATAAAGTAACTGCCGTCTTTCATTTGCGCAAACTGCTCCGCCTTCATCATGTAGCGCGTGCTTGGCACGTCAGGCACATGCAAGGTCACGATATCAGCGGTAGATAGTAGCTCTTCTAGACTGCCGACTTGTACCGCATTACCCAGTGGCAATTTGGTCACAACATCATGATAGATGACTTTCATACCAAAGCTCTCTGCAAGCACAGACAACTGCGAACCGATAGAGCCGTACCCGACGATACCGATCGTTTTGCCGCGCACTTCATGCGAGTTGGTCGCAGACTTGCCCCAGCCGCCGCGATGGACAGTGGCATTTTTTTCAGGAATGCCGCGGTACAGCATGATGGCTTCGGCCAATACCAGCTCAGCCACCGAACGGGTGTTCGAGAATGGCGCGTTAAAGACAGGAATACCTAAGTCACGGGCGGCATCAAGATCAACTTGGTTGGTACCAATACAAAAGCAGCCAATACCAATAAGCTTATTAGCATGCTCAAGCACGTCACGCGTCAGTTGCGTACGCGAACGAATACCGATGAAATGCGCGTCTTTGATCTTTTCGATCAGCTCTTCTTTGTCCAATGCGTGACTGATGTTTTCGATGTTGTGATAACCTGCCCCTTCCAATACTTTTAGGGCATTGCTATGTAGTCCTTCAAGTAATAAAAAACGAATTTTATCTTTTTCTAATGATAGCGCCATGTGAAACCTGTCCTATAATAATGTCAGGGTGAATGAAGTGAAAACAGTACGGTTATCTTACACAAAATTGACCGACGATGTCAGCCAATAAACCGAATTATTAATTATCAACCTTAAAACCTTTTATGATTGGTAGGCTGACGCGAGCCACTGGCGGCAGCCTTACTATGCCATTTTTAGCCCGTTTAGTAATCAACGTTTAAATCAGGAACACGCCCTAATGTCACAGAATCAGTGCAAAAGCGGCTATCAATTTATGGTTGATAACGCCATACAAAAGTATCAATGGCAATAACCATAGCGAATAGCCGCATGACTTATATTCGCACTGATTTGCCGCGCTGCGTATTGATACCCAGATACATACTCTGTATTATCAATGGCTCGGCGTAGCGATTGTATTATCGACTGTGCTACCTTTTTTTGTTGATATTTTCATCATGATGATATAAGCCAAGTACCGCCAACTTGCCTATTGAGAGTTTATTATGACACCAAGCCAGACGCCGTCTCTTCCAGAAGCCGTGCAACAGTTATTGACCGCCCTGACTACTGAGCATCAGTTTGAAGACAATCAAATCAAGACTGATGCCGAAAGCCTTGATTACTGGGGTAAAGATTGGACCAAGCATTTTGCGCCGAACCCGACTGCGATTGCCTTTCCAAAAACCACCGAGCAGGTGCAGTCAATCGTCAAGTTGGCCAATCAGCACGAAGTGGTGCTGACTCCAAGTGGTGGTCGTACGGGCTTATCCGCAGGTGCCGTCGCCGCCAATGGTGAGATCGTGGTCAGCTTTGATAAGATGAATCGTATTGGCGAGTTTTATCCAGCCGACCGCTTGGTAACGGTAGAGGCAGGGGTGGTCACCGAGCAGCTACAGCAGTTTGCTGAGTCAAAAGACCTCTACTACCCTGTTGATTTTGCCTCAGCAGGCTCAAGTCAAATTGGTGGCAATATCGGCACCAATGCAGGCGGTATCAAAGTGATTCGTTATGGCATGACCCGTCAGTGGATCATGGGTCTGACGGTGGTAACTGGCAAAGGCGATATCATCAAGCTAAACCGCGGTATGATCAAAAATGCCACGGGTTACGACTTACGCCAGTTATTTATTGGTGCTGAAGGGACGCTTGGTTTTGTCACCGAAGCACAGATCAAGCTTGAACGTCAGCCACAAGATCTGACGGTGATGGTGCTGGGCATGGATGAATTTTCTGATGTGATGAACGTGCTTTCAGCTTTTCAAGCCAAGATTGATCTGACCGCTTTTGAGTTTTTTGACAGTGTGGCAATCGATAAGCTGATGGCACACGGACAAGTACAAGAGCCGTTTGAATCGCGTACCAAGTTCTATACCTTGCTTGAATTTGAAGCGCCATACGAGCCCATCATGGACAAAGCGATGGCCATCTTTGAAAGCTGTATGGAAGAGGGCTGGATTGTCGATGGCGTGATGAGCCAAAGCTTGGGACAGGCCGAGGAGCTGTGGAAATTGCGCGAGTATATTTCTGAGACCATCTCGGTATTTACGCCTTACAAAAACGATGTGTCCGTGTTGATCAGTCACGTGCCTGATTTTATCAATGAGATCGACCACATTGTCAGTAGCAACTACCCTGACTTTGAAGTCTGCTGGTTCGGTCATATTGGTGACGGCAACTTGCATCTGAATATCTTGAAGCCTGAAAACATGAGCAAAGATGACTTCTTTGCAGAGTGCCAAGTGGTCAACAAGCATGTGTTTGAAACCGTCAAAAAATATGACGGCTCTGTCTCAGCGGAGCATGGCGTGGGCATGACCAAAAAGCCTTACTTGCATTACAGCCGCAGTGAGACTGAGATTGAATACTTAAAAGCCGTCAAGCAGGTCTTTGATCCGAACAATATCATGAACCGTGGCAAGATTTTTGATGTATAACCCATCCAAACCGCCATTATGAATACAAAAAACGCTAGGAACATCCTAGCGTTTTTCGTTTGTACCGCGCCTACCTATGGCCTATTTATTTGCCAGCCACGATCACACGTACAGCAGCATCAGGCCAACAATAACCAACAAGGTAAGCGCTCCCTGCACCGCCAAAAAGGCTTGATGCGGGGCTGCAATATGCTGAAGTATGTTGCCAAGCGCGTTGTAAGTAATACCAGCGGCGCGCATATGCGGCGGGGTTTCAAAAGACTGAATGACTTCCAAAAACTGTGCGGTGCGCTCAGGTCGCCAGCTGTGTGGGCTAAAAGGTAAAAACGTTGACAGTCGCGCCGCCTGTTTTTTGGTAGCAGGTGACCACATCCAGCGCTCTAAAAACAACAAACGCATACTCCAGTCCAAAAATTGAGGCTGTTTGATCTCTCTGAGCAGTAGCACTTCTAGGTTTTTGTGACGCTTGTCATTAAAGATACGCACTTGTAGATCAGCAATCTTGGTTTTTTCACCCTCAATACATTGTAAAAACTGACCATTGCCATAACACAGTACCCCAGTGATACCATTTTTTTCGTTATGGAGCGTGGCTTGGGCTTCAATCTCGTCAAACATGGATTTGCTCAGGCGCCCTTTGAGGCTCAAGCTACTGACATAAACCAACTGTACGATAGCGTCGTCTGGCACGTTATCGAAAACGTCAGCGGTTTTAATCTGGCGTGTAGGCATAAAGATGTCGTCCTAAAAAACGGCGCTATCAAGCACAGTAAATAAATATAAGCATCATGAATGTAGGCATTCAGCGAGCGAATATAGCACATTTTTAATCATTGTTTTGTATGCTGTCATCCTTGATCTCTACAGCCGATTTTAGCGAACTGTCTCACTGTTTAGTAATAAAAAGCCACTTTATCTGATCATCAAACATGCTTTAATAGCAGACAGTTCATAGTGCGCTAATGAGTAATGTGTAACAAAAACAGTACACTACACTTACCCAGCAGTCAAAACCGTTATTATAGCCTGGTTGTTATATAAAAATATATTCTACCATGGCATATAGCGTAAAATGCAGGCGCAGGCTTTCATTTTTGGTGGCTCATTGTCTGTGTTTTGCTGCATGGTGCTTGTGATACCTAACGCCATCCACCCTCTAAGTTATGTTGTAGGAACCTTATGAGTAAAATAGAAAAAAACGAAGACTTTCACTTAACCATTGCCGAAATTAAGAAAAAAGACTACGCGCAGCTCAAAGCACTGATGGATCGCGTCTATGCCAATTTGGGCGGCTCATGGTCAAAGACCACCATCAGCACCTTGATTGATGCTTTTCCTGAAGGACAAATTGCATTATTTGACCACGATAAGCTGATCGGCATCGTGCTGTCTATGCGAGTGGACTATGCCAAATTTTCAAACCCGCACACTTATGATGACTTGATCGGCCAACGCGAGATCATCAAGGACAATCCAGAGGGCGACGCCATCTACGGTCTTGATGCACTGATTGACCCTGATTATCGCGGTTATCGCTTAGGGCGTCGTCTTTATGATGCGCGTAAAGAGCTGTGTCGCCAGCTCAACTTTCGCGCCATTTTGGCAGGTGGCCGTATTCCCAACTATTACAACCACCAAGATCTATCACCTGGTGAATATATTGATGCGGTTGAGTCACGCGAGATCCATGACTCAGCGCTCTCATTTCAGCTGTCAAATGGCTTTATCGTCAAGCGTATTTTGACCGGCTACCTGCCAGATGATGCTCAATCAAAAGGCTTTGCAACCTTGCTTGAGTGGTCAAATATCTATTACGAACCCAAAGATTATAAACCCAATACACGCAAGTCTGAGGTGCGTATCGGTGGTATTCAGTGGCAAATGCGTGAGGTTGAGTCACCAGAAGAGCTGTTACAACAGGTCGAGTTTTTTGTCGATGTAATGGCCGATTATAATTCTGACTTTGCCTGCCTGCCTGAGTTTTTCAATGCGCCATTGATGGGTTTGTGTGAGTCCACTGACCAAAACGTAGCAATTCGCTTTTTGGCGGGTTACACCGAGTGGTTTAAAAATGAAATCTCGCATTTGGCAGTCAGCTACAACGTTAACGTCATCACAGGCTCCATGCCACTATTGGACGAAGACGACACCTTATACAATGTCAGCTTTTTGTGCCGCCGCGATGGTACGGTCGAAGAGCAGCGCAAGATTCATATCACCCCGCATGAGCGTAGCGCATGGGTGATTGAGGGTGGTGACAAGGTACAGGTCTTTGACACCGACGCGGGTCGTATTGGTATTTTGGTCTGTTACGATGTTGAGTTCCCCGAACTGGCTCGCCTGCTCGCGCTCGATGACATGGACATTCTGTTTGTGCCATTTTGGACCGATACCAAAAATGGTTATTTGCGCGTCCGCCTCTGCGCCCAAGCACGCGCGATTGAAAACGAATGCTATGTGATGATTTGTGGCTCAGTGGGCAACTTACCGCAAGTTGAGAGCCTTGATATTCAGTATGCGCAGTCGTCGATCTTTTCGCCATCTGACTTTGCATTCCCGCACGATGCGATCATGGCCGAAACCACCGCCAATACCGAGATGATTTTCTTCTCTGATGTTAACCTCGACAAGCTCACCCACGTGCGTAACGAAGGCTCAGTGCATAACCTCATCGACCGCCGCGATGATTTGTTCAGCCTAAAATGGAAGAAAAAATCCAAAGTATCGGCCAGCAAATTAAGCGAGTCCGAGCGCCGCGAAAACTCAGGCAGCGTGCTTATCGGTGACCCACTACAAAACCGCGCGCAAAAGCCATAAACAGTCTAGGGCGTGTGATATCGCCAGCTTGGTCATTGATACTAATTAAAAACGGCGATCCACTCGCCGTTTTTTTATCTGTCTCTCTCACCCTCATCACGACAAGCGAGCCGCCCTAGCCATGACGACAAATGACGCCCCCAGCAAAACCCGCCAAAGATACAAACTGCCCTCAGTCATCAAAACAGTATTGATCTATGGGTTGATGTTTGTGGGTATTTACAGTGCGATCAACTGGTGGCGACAACCAGTCATGCCAACCCATCCTCAGCTACAGCTGACCGACTATCAGGGTCAGCGTGTCGATCTGGCTTTGATGAGTCGGGACGCACCTGTGCTGGTGTACTTTTGGGGCAGTTGGTGCGGGATTTGTAGCATCACCTCGCCCACCATCAACACACTGGCCGCATCGGGCGACTATTCTGTGGTCAGCATTGCCATACAATCTGGTGGTGACCCCACACTGGCGCAATATATGCAAGCCAAGAAGTTTGGTTTTACCACCATCAATGACCCTAGTGGCAAAATATTTCAGGCTTGGCAAGGAGCAGTCACGCCCTCTTATGTGATATTAAAAGATGGGGAGATGACACAAGGGCTGGTCGGGGTACAACCTCTTTGGTCATTAAAATTGCGACTTTGGTTATCATCGGTTTTTTAACCGACCATACTGATATAAAGGGTTTGTGGCTTCTATCGTCGTGGTCATAGAAAGTAAGACAGCATTTTTTCTACTATATAAATACAGTCAACAATAAAAGCCTGTCTATCTGATGGATAAACAGGCTCTGATCTTAAGTATGCAAACCATGCTAGCCTTTTATGACATAAAACGCTGCGCGGCAGGCATCTTGAGCATCAAAATCCAATAGATCACTCCTGTCGGAATCAAACTGGCATACCAAGACACACTATTAAAAATCAGTGCCACCACGATACCGATCACCATGGCGATAATTGCCGCCATGTTGACCCCTTTGTAAGGGCCATTGGCATCGTAGAGCTTGTCCAAATCGAGGGTTTGTTTACGAATGATGTAGTAATCAACGACCAAAATGGCAAACAACGGACCCAAAAAGGCCGAATAGGTTTGGATAAATAGATTCAACCCAGCCGCAGATTCGTCCTTGACCAGCTCCCATGGGAAGGTACCAAACGCGAGCAGACCCACAATGACCGCCGCGGTTTTAAACTTAATATGAAAGATATCCATCAACGCATACGCAGGTGGTACCACGTTGTTTAAGATATTGGTAGTGACCTGTGCAAACGCGATAAAGAGCATGGTGATGACGAGTAGGGGCTTGTTATCAACTGCACTGGAGAACACTTTAATAGGATCGACTTCACCCGTTGCACTGGTGACCATCAGACCAATCAACCCCATAAATAAGGTGGCGGGCAAAATTGAGTTGGCATAAATGACCACTTGCCGAACAAACCCAACGTTTCTGTTCAGCTCGCGTGAATAGTCAGAGACGTTGAGCATCATGGTGCTATAAACACCCAAAAACAGCATGGTGGCACCCCAAAACGGCGTACCCCACGTGCCCTCAACGTTGACAAGATTGGTCGAGATGACATCACCATACTTATTGATGACGCTAAAGAACATATACGCCAAGGAGCCGATAATAAACACCGAGCCGATGTTCTCCAGCCATTTAATGCCATGAAAGCCGAGGACGGACAAACCGATTTGTAAAAACTGAAAACCAATGAAAAATACCACAAGGTTGCTGTAGCCAAACAAGGCATCAGAGACCAAGTTAAGCGCGCCTGCCCCAATCCAGCTCTGAAAACCAAACCAAACAATAGCAGGGATAGAGCGTACGAGCGCTGGGATACGGCTGCCTGAAAAGCCAAAGGAGGAGCGGCACTGCACCATAAACGGAATGCCATATTTGTGCCCTGCACGACCGTTTAGCATCAGGGCTGCACCGATGACTGTACAGCCAATCGTAATAGCCAGCACCACTTGTAGCAGATTGAGCGTGCCCACCAAGCCTGAGCCTACTGTGAATGTCCCGATGGATACGCAGCCACCCAGCCATGCAAATAAATAAGACCAAGACCCCATAATACGTGTGGTTTGCGGTGCAAGGCTCTCTTCTCCTACTGCCTTATGATCCAGCGCACCTACCTTTCCTGCAACCTGTGTACTTTCCATTACGTCCTCCTTCCTTAAAAATTTATTGGTTAATGATGGTTAACCGCTTACTGGCATGGCATAAGCCCCTACTTTGCTGGTTTTTAGACCGCAGCCGACCAACGCCTCGACCATACGCGTGGCAACCACCACCCCATCAATCACAGGCACGCCAGTCTCTTCCGTCAGCCACTCTGTCAAATCTGCCATACCCGCACAGCCCAGCACCACCGCCTCACAGTTATCCTCACGTACCGCGCGCAGTATCTCGTCGCGCACTTTTTCACGAGCGCCAGAATTTGGCTCTTCAAGCGCCAGTACGGGGATAGCTGCTGAGCGCACGCGGCGACAACGATGCGACAAGCCATAGCCATGTATTAAGTGCTCAATCACCGCGACAGAGCGCGGCAGGGTGGTCACCACGCTAAACGAGGTCGAAATCATACTGGCAGCCTTGACCGCCGCTTCACAAATACCCAGCACAGGTCCAGAAAATACTTCACGACAAGCGCCAATGCCCGGATCATCAAAACAAGCAACGACCACCCCATCAACGCCATCAGCTTCTGCTTGTTGTAAGCGCTTGATCAAACCTGGTACTGATAACGCTTCATCATGATGGCCTTGAATCGAGGCGGGTGCATCGGTTCCAGAAGCACCAATGATCTGGGTACCCGCACTGGCGCGGCTGCGCGCACTCTCCACGATCTTATCGGTCATCGATGTCGTCGAGTTTGGATTCATTACTAAAATTTTCATATACACTCACCGCTAGTCATTCATACTTTTATGGATAGAAAAATTATTGTTAACTATTATTGTTAACAAAACAACCATAAATTTTCAGTTTTTGTTGTGATGGCTGTTGTGGTGGTTAAGATAGGCCTCTATAATTGCCGCCATGAAAACACTCAAAACCCAAAAGCCAGTCGGCAACATTGACCTTCTGCCCGAACAAATCATCGTGAACTCAATTACAGCAGCCGTTTCAGAGCAGCGGATACCCGCGGGTACCAAGCTGGGCGAACAGATGCTCAGCGATTTGTTTGACTGCAATAGAGCCAATGTAAGGCGCGCCCTCTCGACACTTGCCACCATGCATGTCGTAGACATTCAGCCCCATCGCGGAGCATGTATTGCCACCCCATCACCCAAAGAAGCTTGTGATGTGTTTGAGGCACGGCGCACGATTGAGCGCACCATCGCTCATGGTGTGATTGAAAATGTATGCACCAAAGACATTATCAAGATGCGCGCGACTATCGCTGCTGAGGCTGACGCGCGCGCCGCTGGTAATAAACCCGCAGAGCTACGTTTATCACGCATATTTCATATGCACCTTGCGCTGATTGCAGGCAATCAAGTGTTAGAGCGGTTTTTAAACGAACTGACACTGCGTACAACCTTGATTATTGGCTTATATAACAAAGTAGGCTTGTCGAGCTGCGCTGGGGATGACCACTCGCGCATTGTGCAAGCGATTGAAGCGCGAGATGAGGCCCGTCTTATCTTTCTACTGAATGAGCATTTGAATCACCTTGAAGCCAGTCTCGACTTTGAGTATTCAGCCCCGCCTTTTTCTACGTTAGCTGAGCAGCTACTGATCACGCCTAATTAAACCTGTAGGGCACACGCTTTTTATCTGAGTGTGCTCTAGATGCATCCACACGGATTGTGTCCATTTGCTATAGTCAACATGCAATAAAACAGATACGTCATGACAAATGCGATTGATTGAATGGTCTTTTTCTTGCTTGCTCTGCTTATTAAGACGAGTCGCCAGTCTATTGCACCTCCTCATAAGTACGTGCGTACCTGTTACCACTCGGTCTTGAACACCTAAGTGTCATGTCCCCTATTTTTAGTCCATTATTTGTCCTATAATGAATGCCCTAGAATTTGCCAATCAGTCTCACTGATTCATAATTCGCCCTATAACGTATAGCATTCCTATTATCATCCTTCCCTTGTATCAATAGAGATAAAGACAACGACTATGACCGAATCCATCGACTATAAAGACACTCTTAACCTTGCGGATACGCCATTTGCGATGCGTGCAAACCTTGCCAAACGCGAGCCAGATTGGTTAGCTGCTTGGGAGGCGGATGACGTTTATGGCAAGATTAGAGGCGCCCGTAACGGCGCGCCTAAGTATATTTTGCACGATGGCCCTCCATACGCTAACGGTCAGATTCACTTGGGTCACGCGGTCAATAAAGTACTCAAAGATATTATTGTGAAGTCAAAAACCCTAGCGGGCTTTGATGCGCCGTACGTCCCTGGCTGGGATTGTCATGGTCTACCGATCGAGCAAAAGGTCGAAGCCAAAGTTGGTAAAGTCGGGCAAAAAGTCTCAGCGACTGAGTTTCGTGGTCTGTGCCGCGAATATGCGAGCACGCAAATTGAGCTGCAAAAAGCCGACTTCAAACGCTTGGGTGTGTTCGGTGATTGGGACAACCCTTATCTGACGATGAACTTTCATCAAGAAGCCAACATCGTGCGCGCCTTGGCAAAAATCCATGAAAATGGTCACGTAACGCGCGGCATGAAACCAGTGAACTGGTGCTTGGATTGCGGCTCGGCCCTTGCTGAAGCCGAAGTGGAGTACCAAGACAAAGTCTCAGATGCCATCTATGTCAGCTTTGATGTACTCGGTACGGATAAGCTCGATGCCATGGCGGCCATCGACGATACCATCGCCGCGGTTATCTGGACCACTACCCCATGGACGCTACCTGCCAACCAAGCCATCTCAGTCCATCCTGAGCATGACTATAGCGTGGTCGCAACGTCAAGGGGCAATTTGCTGCTGGCCACCGATCTTGTTGATGCAGCGATGACCGCGCTCAGCCTTGAAAACCAAGGTATCCTTGCGACCGTATCAGGACGTGAGCTTGAAGGCTTACATGTCCAGCATCCATTGATTGCAGACCGTCAAGTACCGCTTATCTTGGGCGATCACGTGACCACCGATAGCGGTACTGGTCTGGTACATACCGCCCCCGGCCACGGTTTGGACGATTATATTGTCGGTCTAAAATATGATTTACCTGTTGAAAACCCAGTCAGCGGCAGCGGCGTATATCTTGATAGCGCAGCGATCTTTGCAGGCGAGCACATCTATAAAGCCAATCCAAAAATCATCGCCGCGCTCAAGGATAACGGCCATCTGATCAGCCATACCAAAATTGAGCACAGCTACCCGCATTGCTGGCGTCATAAATCACCGATCATCTTCCGTGCCACGCCGCAGTGGTTTATCAGTATGGAAGCCCAAGGCCTGCGTGCGCGCGCCCTTGCCGACATTCCAAAAGTCAACTGGACGCCAGCATGGGGTCAAAACCGCATCGAATCGATGATGAACGGTCGCCCTGACTGGTGTATCAGCCGTCAGCGTACGTGGGGCGTGCCAATCACTTTCTTTACCCACAAAGAAACGGGCGAGCTGCACCCCAACACGCTTGAGCTGATGGAAACAGCAGCACAAAAAATCGCTCAAGGTGGCGTAGAGGCATGGTTTGACGCCAGCTGTGAAGACTTCTTAGGTGATGAAGCCGCTGATTATGACAAAGCGACAGATACATTGGACGTGTGGTTTGATTCAGGCACCACGCATTTTGCCGTTCTTGAGCAGCGCGATGAGCTGACCAACCCTGCTGATATGTACCTTGAAGGCTCAGATCAGCATCGCGGCTGGTTCCAGACGTCATTACTCACCTCTGAAGCGATGTATGGTCGTCCACCGTTTAAACAGGTATTGACGCATGGTTTTGTGGTCGATGAAAACGGTCGCAAGATGAGTAAGTCACTTGGCAACATCATCACGCCGCAAGACGAGATCAACAAAACAGGCGCGGACATGCTGCGTCTATGGATTGCCTCAAGCGACTATCGCTATGAGATGAGCGCAGGTAAGACCGTATTCAAAGGTGCGATCGATATGTATCGCCGTATCCGTAACACCTTGCGCTTTTTGCTGGCCAATACCGATGACTTTGACCCTGCCACTGATAGCGTACCAATGGATGAGCTGGTCAGTTTGGACAAGTTCATCATTGAGCGCGCACAAACCGTCCAAGCACAAATTGTTGACGCTTATGATGCGATGGACTTCCACCAAGTCACCCAGCACGTGACCGCGTTCTGCTCACAAGATTTGGGCGGGTTTTACTTAGACATCATCAAAGACCGTCAGTACACCACTCAAAAAGATGGCCAGCCGCGCCGATCCGCGCAGACTGCGATTTATCATATCGCACAAGCATTGATCCGCTGGATCACGCCAATCTTGTCATTTACCGCGCAAGAAGCGTGGGAAGTGCTGACCCGTCTGGATGATGACGCTGACCAATATGTGTTTACCCAAGCGTGGTATCACTTTCCTGAGTTTGAGCTAAGCGCCATCCATAGCGATGACTGGCAGCGCATCATGGCCGCCAAAGACACGGTCAACAAGCATATCGAAACCGCTCGCGAACAAAAACTGATCAACGCCAACTTGTCTGCCGATGTGACCTTGTATGCTGATGGCGCTATGTTTGACAGCCTTACCAAACTTGGTGACGAGCTGCGCTTTGTACTCATCACCAGTAACGCCGCGCTGCTGCCACTGGCTGACGCGCCTGCGGACATCATCAACAACCGCAATGCTGAAGACGCTGACGACCTAGCAGTCAGTGTCACTGCCGCCGCTGGCACCAAATGTGTTCGCTGCTGGCATGTGCGTGATGATATCGGTGTCGATAGTACCCATCCTGAGCTGTGTGCGCGCTGCGTGACCAACGTCAGCGGCTCAGGTGAGGTACGTCATTATGCCTAATGGGCCTAACCCCAATGAGCACGCGCCGAGTGAACCACAAGACACTCGTGCGCCTGCACACGTCACCACGGGCAGCTCACTGACACCAAAAGGGCGACTGAATAAAACCCCTAAGGTGATTCCCAATGGCAGCCGTGCCTTTGGCTGGTATGTGCTGTCATTGCTTGTCTTGGGTATCGACCAATGGACCAAGTGGCTGGCAGAAACCAAGCTCACCTTTCACGACCCTGTGCCCGTCATCGAGCCTTTTCTCAACTGGACGCTAGCGTACAATTACGGTGCGGCGTTTAGCTTTTTAGCCGATGCGGGCGGCTGGCAGAAGTGGTTTTTTGCTGGTCTTGCACTGGCGATGTCATTGTTTTTACTGATCTATCTGGTCAAAGTACCGCGTCAAGCCAAGCTATTATCAATTGGTCTGGCACTCATGCTCGGCGGTGCGGTGGGCAATTTGATTGACCGCTTGCTACATGGTCATGTGATTGATTTTATCCATGTGCACTATGCCGATGCATGGCATTATCCTATTTTTAATATCGCGGATATGGGTATTACGATTGGGGTCGCTTTGATTGTTATTGACATGCTATTTTTGGAAAAAAAGCGTGGCAGCTGATTCACATCACAGCATACATTGGTATTGATAATAAAGGCGGGGTTACGCATCAGTGTCCCCGCCTTTTTTGTTCCCACTATTTAGCAGTTAAAAAAACTCGCGTTTTGCTATCGTTTTAGCATGGATTCACAAACGATTTCTTTTAAAGCCATAATAAAATAACCAACCAAACGGATAATAATAGCATCAGTTAGGAGACCCTCACCATGTCGGATACATCACTCAACGCCGCCTCACAACAGCATCTAACCATGACCGATAAGGCAGGTCACGCGCACACTGTGACGCTCACCGTGATAGAAGCAGACCTTACCACGCTAGACGTTGATGCGATTGTCAATGCTGCCAATTCAAGTTTGCTTGGTGGCGGCGGTGTAGACGGAGCAATTCATCGCGCGGCGGGCTCTGAGCTACTGACATATTGCCGCACGCTACAGGGTTGCCAGACTGGCGATGCCAAAATAAGCCCAGCATTTAACCTGCCTTGTCAGTACGTGATTCATACGGTCGGCCCTATTTGGCATGGTGGCAATCGAGGTGAGGCAGCGCTGCTCGCCAGTTGCTATCAAAAATCTTTGATATTAGCGACTGAGCAAGGTCTTGCTAGTATCGCCTTTCCTTCCATCAGTACAGGCGTTTACGGATATCCAATACATGACGCCACCAAGATAGCGATCAAGACGGTACAAGACTATATGGCGCAGTTTGACTCAGCCAGTCAGCAAGCAGATAAACTACCGCTTCGTGAAGTGATATTTTGCTGCTTTTCCTCAGCAGATGCAGCGGTATATCGGCAGGTGTTAGCGGCGTTGGCCTGATCCATCATCGTATGAAGGTATAATCTTCACACACGGCTGACAATTGCGCCCGTCCAAAATTTGGATGGGCGTTTGCCGTTATGACCATCTCAATGATGACTTCAGGTAAGCTTGGCAAGACAAAAGGCAGTGGGTTATTGGTATTGGTTAACGGTATCATCTGACCCAAACTGCATTGAGCCACCACTGTTACCCCTTGCCCTGCCAACACCAAACTGCTGATCGCACCGACACTATTGGCGCTACAAACCACTTGGCTCGCTATATTAATCTGGCTTAAACCCTGAATGGCGGAATGATGAAAATGGCAACTTTCATCAAACAGTATCAAAGGGACACGCATTTTTTTTGTATAGCGCTGTCTTAGGCGCTCAATATCACCATCAAACGCCCACACCCCTTTAGCCTGCTGCAAAAAATAGCCTGCCTCCTTTGCTGACGAGCGCGACACAATAGCAGCATCTAGAGCCCCAGCACTTAGTAGCTCCCGCAGACGGATTGAATTATGACAATGAATATGTATCGGTAAATTGGGGACACGCGCCCTGATACATTCGATGACTTTGGGTAAAATCACTTGGGCATAGTCGTCAGGACAACCCAATTGCAAAGGCCGAATGATCTGTTTGCTACCGTACATTTGCCGTAAAGCGTCATCATGTAGGCTGATAATATGACGCGCATAGCCAAGCAAAAACTTGCCATCCTCTGTCAACTCAAGCAGTCGTCCCGATTTGCTAAATAGGGTCTTATTGGTCTGCTCAGCCAGTTTTTGCATTTTTTGACTGACTGCACTTTGGCTGCGATGTACTTGCTCCGCAGCTTGGGTATAGCTCCCTGTCTCTACCACGGCGATAAAACAGCGCAATGCCTCTATATCCATTTGTCACCTTCAAGCCTAAATATCTTACTGTCATCAAGCATAGCATACCGTCTTTTTAAATAAATAAGACAAGCTCTGCGAATCGCTTATAGGTACTATCAGAATTTTGCGCTGGTGCATTTTTTGTGTTCAAGACATACTCAATCGTCACTCACCACCGCTTATAGGACACAACGATGCCGCATCCTTTACTTATCATCGGTAATAAAAACTACTCTTCTTGGTCGCTACGAGCGTGGCTGCTCTTAAAAGCATTTAATGTTGACTTTGACGAGCAGCTGATAGCGCTGTTTGATCCCTCAGCCCGTCCCATACTGGAGGCGCATTCACCAACAGGAAAAGTCCCTGTACTTGTTTATGGTGAAGGCGCGGAAAAAGTCACCGTTTGGGATACGCTCGCCATTGCCATGCATATTAATGAGTATTTTACAGATATCAATATTTGGACAGGCGTCAGTAAGTCTGATACCAGCGCCCAACATGACACTCAAAATAAAATAAATAGCGCTTATTGCCAAAGCATCATCGCTGAGATGCATTCAGGATTATCAGGTATACGTAATGAGATACCGATGAACATCAGAGCCACGGCTAAAATACAACCGAGCAGTGCTTGTCTGGCTGACATTGTGCGTATTGAAACTATTTTTGCCGATTGCTTAAAAGAACGCTCAGCAGACAGTTATCTGTTTGGCGCATTTACCGCAGCCGATGCTTTCTTTGCGCCAGTAGTTTTGCGATTGCAAACCTATGCTGATGCGTCTAATATCACTTTGCAACCACTGACACAGCAGTACTGCCAGACCATGCTGAATAACCCGCATATTAAAGCTTGGATTCAAGCAGCTTTGCAAGAAACGCGGATTATTGATGAGGATGAAGCGGGTGAGATTTTGTCACTTGTGGGCGTACTGTCTGGTCAATAGATAGTTATAAGTCTATGAGACACATGTGTTGGTTAAATAACTAGAATCTCCCTAACCTAACAACCTTTGCGGAGCCTGAAAACAGAAACGCCCCTCCAAATATAGGAGGGGCATTTTTATAATATAGCTCGCAAGATCTATATGCCTATTCGCTGACTTCATCCCAAATACTATCCAATAAACTTCTAAAATCATTATCAGGACCTATAGGGTATTTGTCGATATCTTTTATCGTTTCATTATATAAATGCTGCTGCCCTAGTTGAAGTGCTTCACGTAAATGCTTCTCAGATTCAACACTATTTCCTTGTAAAAATTCGGTGTAAGCGATATTGCCTAAAATCATAGCATAGTTATTTTTGGAAGACTGTTCCAAGGCTTTAGAAAAATCGTTTGAAGCATTATTCAGATAGTCTTGTGCGACATCTGTGTTTCGCCAGTGTTTTTTCGCCGTCAACAATTTTGAATAGCCCAGTCCATTATATGCATTAGCTACTTGCTCTTGTAAAACAAGCGCATCACTGTCGCCAAACTTAGTAATCAATTCATTATAAGCCTCAACTTCCTTTTCAGGCTCATTAAGCTCGCCTAAAGTGACACTTTTGTTCATCAGCGCGTTTGCTACCCACCCCTGCAAAACAAGCGCTCCACTCTCGCCAAACTTAACAAGCAACTCATTATAAGCCCCAATTTCCTTTTCAGATTCATTAAGCCTTCCTAAAATGATACCTTTATTTATCAGAGCTCTCGCCACAAGCTCCTGCAAAACAAGCGCTCCACTCTCGCCAAACTTAGTAATCAATTCATCATAAACGTCAATTGCCCGTCCAAACTGCTCAAGCTTTCCTAAGACAATACCTTTATTCATCAGCGCTCTCGCCACAGACTCTTGCAAAGCGAGTGCCTCACTCTCACCAAACTTAGCAATCAGTTCATTACAAACATCAATTGTCCGTTCAAACTGCTCAAGCCTGCCAAATGTAGCCCCCTTATTTACTAGCGCTTTTACCACTAGCTCTTGTATATCCAAATCAGTATCCTTTTTAAACCTTTCGATCAGTCTGTCGTATATACTGATTTCTTCTAGCTTTATAGACTCTCGTATTGCTAAGCTAAAGTAAGAGCGTGCAAGCCATAAAGATTCGTCATGACTTAAAAAATCTCCTTCCTCCAGCACCCCGATTATTTTCTGATAGTCACCTTGCAAATACTCCTGTAAAAAATCGCGTTCTCGTTCTTTATCTTGCTGCTGCACTTCTCTGAGCCTATTTTTGGTTTCGAGCAAAATATCTTGAGTGGTGCTATCAGATTGAGTTAACTGACTTTCCTTTGTATCATCTAAAGAGTCACCTTTTAGCACTGGATAATCTGTTACTTCTTCTAGCTCATATAGTAAGTGCTGATATGGATCAGCAAATATAGTAGGTGGAAAGCAATCTAATGCTTGCGCCAACTCAATAAGAAACAAATCTGCACCATTTTTACAGCTCATATAATGCGCTAAACGCGATGTTAAAAGCTTTTGCTGTAAATGCTCTGGCACTTCCTCATTCATATCAACCCAGAACAAACGATGCTGATCATCAAATTGCGCTTCTACTTGCGGTAAAAACGCGTCGCTATTACCGCTGTAGCCAATAAACAGTGTAGGTGACTCACTCAAAGTATGACCAACTAATTCTTTGAGACGCGCTGCATGTTCTTCTGTCTCAGAATCTATATTTAATTGGACAAAACCATGCCCCTGTCCATGTAGATGTACAATAGCGGGATCATCAATCAAGCGATGCAGGTTTAAATTAGCCGCAGTAAAGTCATAAATTGGCGGATATTCTCCCAGCGATCCGCAGCTGCGTGCCAATAAATTATCAAAATTAAACGTCAACACACGACGAATATATCCTGCTTTTATCAAACAAGCCAAAGCGATATGTGCCCAATTAATTTTTGCCTTGCCGATGTAATCCTGTAGGTACCTGCGTCGCTTCGATGTTTCAAGACGCGCCATACACTTGCCATAATCTTTACGGTCTTCATCAGATAAAGGTTTTAACTGCAAAGGAAACTGCTCATTAAGCTCGAACACAATTTCTCTAGCTAAAGGAATGCCTGCCGTTACTGAACATCCCGCCCCTGTGATAAATATGAACGGGTTCTCATCATCTTTCGAGATTCTCATAAACTCAGCTAAATCTTCTACTGTGTATAAGTGTTCAGAACTGTCCATTATCATTGCACCTTTATATAGCCTTATTTTTGTCTGGTTATCATAACAAAAAAAACCACTTTAGCTCAGCTAAAGTGGTTTTTTGTTTTATAAAACATAAAGCATATTACTGCTTTTGATCTAACGCTTCTTTTACTGCCTTTTTGCCCCATGCACTCAAATCAAGATCTAATTTCTCATATTCTTGTGCATCAAATAATGGCTCTTTAACCCCTGATCTTAACTGACTTGCAAAGTCATCAAGTAGGCGCTTGGCACGCGGGAAGAGCATGATCAAGGCCAATAAGTTGGCTAGTGCGAGCAAGCCCATCAGTGGATCAGCGAAGAAGAATACAGCGGTTGCCGTGGGTGCTACTGCGCCCAAGAATAAGATCGCAATCACCACAATACGTAATATAAAGGTCGCCGTTTTGGTATTCTTTTTAACCAAGAAGTTGATTGCATTTTCGCCCATGTAATAGTTATACATGATGGAGCTTAATGCAAACAGCAATAGCGAGATGGTCAGCACATACTGTGACCAGTCGCCCAGCTGATTGGTGAGCGCTTGCTGCGCCAGTACAATACCATCGACTTCAGCACCTGGCTGATAAACGCCGCTGAGCAAAATCATAAATGCAGTGGCACTACAGACAACGATGGTATCGATAAACACCGATAGTGACTGTGAGATACCTTGACTGACTGGATGCGTGGCATAAGCCGTCGCCGCAATGTTAGGTGCTGACCCCAAGCCTGCTTCATTAGAGAACAGACCGCGCTTCATGCCTTGCTCAATCGCCACACCAATACCACCGCCGACAACAGATTCAATACCAAACGCGTTTTTGACAATCATGGCCAGAAGTGCAGGCAGCTCGGTAATATTAAGCACAATAATAATCAGCGCCATACTGATATAGATGAGCGCCATCACAGGAATAACAACGTCAGCAACTTTTGCAATGCGCTGGATACCGCCAAAGACGATAAACCCGCCTGCAACGACCAGCACCGCACCTGTGATCCAGCGATCAATGCCGAAACTCTCTAGCGCAGACCCTGCCACTGTATTGCCTTGGAACGCGATAAAGCCAATAGAAAAAGACAGTAGTAGCGAGACTGCATAGATGACGGCAAGCCAGCGGTAGTCTTTACCCAGACCATGCAAGATATAGCTTGCAGGGCCACCGCGAAAATTACCATCATCATCTCTACGCTTATACAGCTGCGCCAAGCTACACTCAACAATACTGGTCATCATCCCAATAAGAGCCACGACCCACATCCAAAAAACGGCACCGGGGCCACCTAAAGAGATCGCAACGGCAACACCTGCAATATTACCACCACCAACACGTCCACCAATAGAAACGAGCAATGCCTGACGCGCAGAGATGCCATCATCGCCTACTTCATCCGTTTTAAATACACGGAACATACGTTTAAAATATCTAAACTGGGCGAACCTGCCCACAATGGTAAATAACAAACCAAAGATAATTAACATAGGCACGAGTGCCCAGCCCCACGTGAGATCCCCGACTAGGGCAAAAAAAGCTTCAATATATTCCATACCTATTTTCCTTGTATTACCTGATGCTATGATAGGTTTTGTTGAGCGCATTATCGCATCTCAGACACGCATTTGTAACGCAGCTGACAACTTTATAACGCAAATGATGACATTTTTTGAGAAAAATTGCTTTGTTCACTCATATAAATGACTGGTTTTTGAAGTTTAGGCGCTATTTTATAGAAAAATGGCGATACAAGCGCAAAAAAAACCACCTCAATAGAGGTGGCTTCTTTTTATTCTTATGCTAGGGCGTGTCCCTAAAGCTGAATGACTTACTGCATGACCAAATATTCAAAGGCGGATAGTGCCGCTTTACTGCCCTCACCCATCGCAATATTGATTTGCTTAAAGAGCACAGTGGTCACATCACCGCAAGCAAAGATACCTTTACGGTCGGTGCGGCAACGCTCATCAATCTCAATCTCGCCAAAACGGTTCAGATCAACAAAGCCTTTGATAAACTCGGTATTGGGCACCAAGCCAATTTGTACAAACACCGCTGCCAAGTCAAGCGTTTTGGTCTCGCCAGTCGTGCGGTCTTCATAAACAATGGCACTGACTTTGTCATTGGTCGCGACGATTTCTTGGGTCGCCGCACTGGTGATGATGTCAATATTGGCTTTTTCGCGCGCTTTGTTAATCAATACCTGATCGGCTTTTAAGCTGTCAGCAAATTCAAACACGGTCACGTGTTTGACGATACCTGCCAAGTCGAGCGCCGCTTCGATGCCTGAGTTACCACCACCGATGACCGACACGTCTTTACCTTTAAAGAAAGGGCCATCGCAATGCGGGCAGTAGGCCACACCTTTACCGATGTTTTCGTCTTCACCTGCCACGCCCAGCTTACGCCATTTGGCACCTGTGGCAAGGATGATGCTGCGGCTGGCAAACTGCTCACCCGTGTTGAGATGAACCGTATAGTTTTCATCTTCGGTTTCGCTGATTTCTTTTACACTGACGTGCTCTTTGAGCGTGATCTCATACTCATTTAGATGCTTCTCAAAGTCAGCCGACAAGTGGCTACCCGTGGTCAATGGCACTGAGATTAGATTTTCGATATCTTGGGTATCTTTGACCTGTCCACCGATACGATCAGCAACCATGGTCACTTTGAGGCCTTTACGGGCGCTATAGATAGCAGCGGCAACGCCCGCAGGCCCTGCACCGATGATGGTCACGTCTTGCTGCTCTAGTTGCTCCGCATTGTCATCCATCTCTGCCAACAAATCTGGGAACTGCTCTTGTAGCTTTTCGATCAATTTGGCGGTATCGATTTTACCATTGGCAAATGGCTTGCCGTTTAGATAAACCGCAGGCACGCCTTGGATGTTGTTGGCTTCAACTTGCTCTTGAAACAAACCACCGTCGATCATCTCATTGCTGACATTGTCGTTTAGCAGCGCAAACTGGTTCAGCGCTTGCACCACATCAGGGCAGCTGTGGCAAGAGAGCGACACATACGTTTGGAACTGTAGCGGCTTATTAAAACGCTTCACTAAGTTTTGGATGCCCTCATCCAGTTTTAGCGTGTGGCCGCCTGCCTGTAAAATGGCCAAAATCAGCGAGGTAAACTCGTGTCCGCCAGGAATACCGCTAAAGATAATGCCTGTATCTTGCGTGTTGTCATCAAGGTGACGTTGTACTTTAAAGCTGATTGGGCTTGGCAAACTGTCATCAAGTATGGTGTCATCAAAGTTGATTTTGTCAGTGGTACCTGCAATTTTGCTCAAAAAATCGACCAATTCAGCACGTTTGCTGTGCTCGCCGCTGCCCAACACAAAAGTCACAGGGCGGGTCATTTTTTCACTATAGCTTTTGATGGCATCCAATAAACTTTGGTCTATCATGATTGTTCCTCATTGTTATGTAATATGTAACGTCAGCTCGGCTGCCGTTTGTATGTGGGACAGACTTGGGCGGTGCAAAATCATCGCTAATACAGCATATCTATTACGCCACTGGT
Source organism: Psychrobacter sp. PSi21 (assembly GCF_054960615.1). Classification (NCBI taxonomy): domain Bacteria; kingdom Pseudomonadati; phylum Pseudomonadota; class Gammaproteobacteria; order Moraxellales; family Moraxellaceae; genus Psychrobacter; species Psychrobacter sp. PSi21. The sequence continues at coordinate 17,735 of NZ_JBHNYR010000020.1, read as the reverse complement.
CTTGAATGGCTCTATTATCAAGACTTTGCTGGTTTTGGGCAAGCAGAGAAACTCAATCACTACGTTTTATAAAATAAATCAAATATTGATAAATATTTTGTATTTCAAATTTACTGTTATAAATAGGCCGATAATAGACGTGGTATCGCTGCCGTTATTTCGCTACAATCGAGAATAGGTCGCAAATAAAGCAGATGATCTGCCATACATCGCAGTGCTGCCACGTGACCTCATTTTTAGCTGTCAGATGCGACAACCGTATCTCAGCAATCGATACCAAGCGCGCCAAAGCGGTGCAACTCCGTTGGTGCCACATACAAGGATGGGTTTATGATAAAGACCGACACATGGCTTGAGAATCGCGACATCATCAAAGAGCTACAGCAGACCGATGCGCATTTTGCAGAGATTTTTGAAGAGCACGGCCAGCTAGATAAAAGAATCAATCGTCTTGAACAAGACGTCATTAAGCACAGCAGCCGAGATGAAGAGATTGAGCAGATGAAGCGACAAAAATTACATCTAAAAGATGAGATTTACCAAATCATCGAAAAAAACAAAGTTCAAGCGGATCCTTAAAACCTCCTTTACGCCGCCTCACAGCCACGTTGATGTATCAAAGTGGTTGTTTACGATAACTTTGATGGCTTTGGCGGCACAAAAAAAGACCCCACCAAAATCATTGGATGGGGTCTTTTTATGATACGGATCAATCAGATTGGTCATGTGCAACCTATGTTTGTCAGGTTACATCAGCATGTCACAATCATGACAGATGCTTAGATCTTACCAACCAAGTCAAGGCTTGGTTTTAGCGTTGCTGACCCTTGTTCCCAAGCAGCTGGGCACACTTCACCGTCATTTTCACGCACATATTGAGCCGCTTTTACTTTGCGTACCATGTCTTTTGCGCTACGGCCGATGCCTAGGTCATGGATTTCGGCAACTTTGATCAAGCCGTCTGGATCAACCAAGAACGTACCGCGTAGAGCTGCGTTGTCTTCTTCGATCATGATGTTGAAGCCGCGCGTGATTTTGCCAGTACCGTCACCTAGCATTGGGTATTGTACTTTGCCAATGGCTTCTGAGGAATCATGCCATGCTTTGTGTACAAAATGCGTGTCTGTTGATACCGCATATACTTCTACGCCTAGGCCTTTTAGCTCTTCGTAATGGTTGGCCATATCTTCAAGTTCAGTTGGGCATACAAACGTGAAGTCATGTGGGTAAAACATAAAGATTGCCCAGTTGCCTTTTACGTCTTCTGACGTGATGGTTTTGAACTCACCATTTACAAAAGCTTCAGTTGAAAATTCTGGGATTTCTTGATTAATAATAGCGGCCATGAATGGCTCCTTTTTTTGGGTTTGTTGTCAATGTTTCGGTTATCGCTTGGCTATACTGTTCTGATGGTTGACATCAATACAGCGCCCCAAACGTCTTTACCCAACAAACTATACGTGAATTCTACGGTTTATCCAGTTAAAACTTTTTATTCTGATGTTTTGTTTTATTAATCTTGTTAAACTACTATTTCTGACTGATTTACAATAATAATCCCCATAATATGGATGACGCGCTCATTAGTGATGAGTAGCCTACAACCCGCGCCTTGATGGCCTATCGCCGCAAAATCATACCAATATGGCGACCACAGAGCAGCGTTTGTATCGCGGTTGACATGATCCATTATTTTAATAAAAGAGAACTTTTATGATTACCCTACGCCAACTTGAATTTGCTCTTGCGGTCTCAAAGCACCGCCATTTTAAACGCGCGGCTGAAGAATGCAGCATCTCGCAATCTGCCCTAAGTCTTGGTATTGCTGAGCTGGAAAAGCAGCTGGATACCCAGATTTTTGAGCGCAATAATAAGCAGGTGTTGATCACCCCGATTGGTCAAGATATCTTGACACGGGCGCAGCGCGTTTTTTCTGAAATCAATGATTTGACCACGCGCGCGCACAGCCATCAGACGCCGCTGGCGTATCCGATGACTGTCGGCATCATCCCGACCATCGCGCCGTATCTGTTGCCCAAAGTATTGCCCGCGCTTAAACAGCAATACCCCAATTTTCGCATGACCATCATTGAGCAGCAAACCGAGCGGTTGCTGGAGCAAGTGCGCTATGGTCATATCGACACTGCGATTATTGCGCTGCCTTATGCAGTAGATGGTCTGCATACGTTTGAGTTTTGGGCCGAGGACTTTTTTGCGGTGTTCCCGCAAGATGACGTCCATGCCACACTGGACACCATCAATGCTGATGAGCTGGCCACTGCCAACCTGATGTTACTGGGTGAAGGGCACTGCTTGACTGATCAAGCGCTGTCAGTCTGTCATTTTGACCGTACAGATATGAAATCCAGCTTTTCAGATGCCAGCCTGAACACCTTGATACAAATGGCGCTTGCCAACATGGGTACCACGTTGGTGCCCGATATGGCGCTCAATCAATTGCATTTGCAAAATCAAAACGCTGTCGCCGTGCCACTGGCAGAGACTGGCCCGCATCGACGCATCGCTTTTGTCACACGGCTGAACTATGCGCGTGTCGATGACGTCAATTTGCTCGGTGATGTGTTTAAAGCCGCACTCACCCTAGATGCCCAAGCAGACGAATGACAGGCTAAAATACAGGTATGACCTGATGCTATTAAAAAAATAGCGTGTTAAAAAATAAGACGTTAAAAACAGATAGGTGATTGATGGACATGACAGCCGACAATGCCAGCAGCCGCTTTTATCAGCATGTGGCAGCGCTACAGGCAGATATTCTGCCGCCGCAAGCTGATACGCTGTGGCAAGATATCGTTAGGCATTACCACGAGCCGCAGCGCGCCTATCACAACCTCAGTCATATTGCGCAACTGCTGGTTCAGTTTGATCGTATCGAGCACTTACTTGCTGCACCGCATATGGTCGCCTTAGCCATCTACTATCATGACATCATCTATGATCCGCGGCGCTCAGACAATGAAGCAAGAAGTGCAGATTATGCCGCTCAGCAGCTGGCACACTTGCTGAGCGCCGATCTGTGCGCTCGTCTCCACGCCATGATTATGATGACCGCGGCGCATGAGCCCACTGACCCTAGCGACACCGATGCCGCGTACTTGCTGGATATGGACTTGAGTATTTTGGGCGCGGACTGGCAAGCTTACACCGCTTATGCTGACGCTGTGCGCACCGAGTACGCTCATGTGGCCACATCTGACTACCGCGCTGGGCGTACCCATGTATTACAGACGCTACTTGCCAAACCCAACCTTTATCTCACAAGCGTCTATCAAGACCTAGAGTCTCGCGCGCGCGTCAATATTGAGCGCGAAATAACGCTGCTGTCATCAAGCGCGAGGTAATACTTTTGGCGTCAGCTTGATAAACAGCTCACTACCCAAACGCGCAGGGTGCGAGTTGTGACAAGGCTGCATGATGTCTATATTAAAATACGGCGCAAAACGCTGCTGATACTCACCCATACTGCCACCAAACGGCGGTGAGCTATCGCCAAAGTCTTTGTCAAACAGCACACCCACCAGCGTGCCAGTCGGCTTTAGCAGTGCTGCCATTTGCTGCACATAGTCATCACGGCGCTCAGGGCTGATCGCACAAAAAAACGTCTGCTCAAGGATCAAGTCAAACTGATGGTCGGTAGGCGATAAGGTAAAAAAATCAGCGCATAATAAATGCTCAGCAGGAAAGCTGGGATAGCGCGCACTAAATGCCTCAATGGGCGCAGGCGCAATGTCCAGCAAGGTGACATTGCTAAAGCCCTGCTCATGCAAATAGGCGACCTCATGCGCATTGCCTGCCCCTGCAACCAATATCGCCTGTGTGCGCGCTGTATCAGACAGCTGGTCAATATAGGCTTTGAGCGGTGGTGAAATGACGCCCATATCCCAACCTGTGCTGTCTTGCTCGTAGCGCGCTTGCCAGTATCCTGCTTGATTGACATTGTCCATCTATCGTTCTCCCTGTTTTTTATCCTACCCTATCATTCTAATATGTCGATATAACCGCAACCATCATAACAGTTGTATGATGGTTAGTAGTCTGTGCAGTGGCTTTTAATTTGACTGCTCATTTGACTGCGGCGGCAGGCTCGCCAGCCTATCATGCCAGCGCCGATACTCTGGCATGGCCTGTGCCAGTGTTTGCCAAAAGGCGGGGCTGTGGTTGGGATGATGCAAGTGGCACAGCTCATGGACGATCACATATTCGGTGCATTCAAGCGGATAAGCAGGCAGATATACAGACAGCCACACTCGCCGCGCACGCGTGTTGCAACTGCCCCAGCGGGTGTGCATTTTTTTAATGCGCACCTCACTAGCCGCTGCTCCTACGATCGGCTGCCACTTAGCAAACAGCTCTGGAATGACCGCTTGCAGCTGCTCACGGTAATAAGCCAGTTTGTTCTCAGTGTTCAGATTAAGAGGCTGCGCCACACCCCATAAAGTCATGGGCTGCTCAGCTACATGCTGCTGGCGGCGCTGCTGCATCAGTACTTGTGGATGATGCGCCAGCGCCCATGTGACGCGCTTGCTGATAGCCTCGGCAACGTGCCGCATGGACAACCTATGCGGTACAGAACACCGCAGCTGGTAAGGTTTGAGACAAAAATTGACGTTTTTGACCGATTTTTTTTGGATTGTCAGCCGAATACCCGCCTGTAACATCTGGGCGCGCGCCGCTTCAAGCTTAGCCACAGACTCACTCACCTCTTGCCTCCTGAATGCCTATCTTTGCTCGCAAAATGCCCACCACATAAAAACTGCCTGTTGTGGTGTTTACAGACGGCTTATGAACGTATACAGAAGTGGCCACACGCTACAATGCCTGTAAGTGGTTATCAAATGACATGCGGTGACGTTGGTGATGAGGCTGGCTGTGGGTGAGGATACGCGGCGGCGTGCTACGACTGACTGACAGCGCCGTCAGCTTACCCTGACCGTCACTAACCATAAAATGCGCGGCGGAGGATTTGTCCTTTGCAGTACGCAATATCGCCGCCCCTGCACAATCTGGCAGACGCACACTATCAATAAAGCCATTAGTGGTTAAGTCATATATCGCCGCACAGCCGCCGATCGGTGTGGTGACACAGAGCAAGTTGGCTTGACTGTCTACCGCCACGCTGGCGATATACTGATGAAAGCGTTGCCATTCGCCTTTAGGCATCTGTAAGGGATGAAACTCAGCATCGCCGCGCTGGTGGGTCAATACCAAGGGGACATTAATATGCCGCTCTCCTTGAAACTGAATACCGATCATAACTCTACCATCATCATGTATGGCAAGGTGGCGGATGCTCATTTGATTGTGCTGCGGGGTGACTTGTTCCAACAAAGTACCATCATGACGATCCAAGTATACCAATGAAGGACGCATGGTATCGAGGTTGAGCTCCTCACGTGAGGCCTGCTCTGTTTTGATACCGCCGTTAGCAACGATCAAAGTTTGTCCATCAGGATGCATGATCAGCTCATGCGGGCCAATACCATGTGAGTCAAATTCAGCTATTTTTTGATACCCTTGCACGGCATCATAAATACCAATTTTACCGACAAGGCTCACCGTATCGTTTTCGGTAACATACAGCCATTTGCCATCCAAGCTATAGCAGGCATGACCATAAAAATGCCGATCCGTTGCAGCGGTGATGGCATACTTGACTTGCCCTGATGCCGTATCAAGCACCCAAAAGCCCTCGCTCGGGCGGCGACCCATCACCACCACATCACAGGATTGAGAGCCGGACATTTGAGTTTGGTTGCCACAAAAGGCTATCGGCTGCACCACGATATCGTGCACGCGCTCAGGCATGGTGGTCTGCCATACCAGTTGATGCTCAGCATCAATGCCAACCACGCCATAGCCACTGCGGTATACACCTGCGGTTGAATCATCATCAGCTATGACGACATGGGGCATTTGTGCCACGCCGCTCACCCAGCATACAGGACGCGCCAGCACGGTGGTGGTGTGCCGAGTCGCCAGCAATTCTGCACGCTCATCAGACGTCTCAACCCCCTCTTGATACGCCTGCCGCCATGCTTGTATGGCTTGCTTGCCAGCATACTGCACGCGCGCGCGTCTGATAGCAGGCAGACGTGCCTGCAACCCTGTCACATAATCTTGGATCCGCGCCTTAGGCTGGCGCTGCTTGCGGTAGCAGTGATGCATGCCGACCAAGCCTGTGGTCAAGAGAGCGGTACCCAGTGCGGTCAGCGTCATTTGCTTGGCTGTCTCATGATGGGTCGCAGGGTCAGCGCTATTATCTGGGCTCTGTGCTGAGGGTATCGGCATTCTCTAATCACCATCGGTACTGTTAAAGCCCACACGCACGCCCAGCGCTGGGATCAGCTCGCGTTTGATGAGGCGGGTGATACTGGTAAGGTGGTCATACAGTTGTTGCTGCTTGGCTTGGTCAGCGCGGGTAATGTCCTCTGGCATTTGCGCCAGCAAGGTGGTGGTCTCAGCAAGCGCGGTTGATAAACGGTTGCCAATATCACTGTCTTTATTACCATTTAAGATGGCGGTCAACACGGGGTCTGTCAGCGCAGTGTTGAGCGCGGCCAATTTGGCATTAATAATAGCGCGACTTTGTCCTGCAGTAGCGGCTGGCACATGACCTTTGGCATTACCCGTTAAGCCAAGTGGCTGATCAATCGCCGTCGATTTCATGGTTTCTACCAATGACAGCAATGAGTTCAGCCATTGGTTGAGACCTTGATCGTTATCCGCCGTTTCATCGATTGCCAATAAGGTTGTGGCATTGTCTGTCCAGTTATCGGTGATGGCTTGCAAGCGGGTATGTAGCGCGCCGCTGGCGCTGATAACATACGCACACTGCCCTGCATCCAAACTGTCATTGGCGTAGAGTGCTTCTTCTAACCCAGGAACACCTTGTACAATCGCACTCTCGTTAGCCAACTGCTCGGCAGTCAGCTCAGGGTTGGCGGCGATCAAGTCTGCCACGCCGCTATGTACTAACCCGCGCTCATCGGGATAATAGTTGATAAACAAATTGCTCATACTGTCGGTTGCTGGGCCAAAATGAATCATTTCTGCATTGGCCCATGCTTGTGCCAGTACCAACCACTGCTCACGGAGCGCTTGTAGCTGATCACCAGTCACTGGTGCTTTTTGACAATGCTTTTCTGCTAGATCACGCAGCGTACTGCTTTGCGCGGCGGCATCAGCATAGGCAGGTATGATCAGATCATCTGTCACGTGCGTCAGATAAGCCGCTTCTGCATCAGCGCTGATGTCGACAGGGGTGATGGTTGCGCTTGGCTTAGCTGTCTCGCTAGCACTGGCACTCTCTGTAGCCATCTCACTGTTTTGTGCCACGGTTTGACTATCGCCATCTGTAGTGGTTGGCTCTTCAGCAGGCTTGACGCAACTGATCAGCAAGCCTGCACTCAGTGCAGAGAGCGCCATAACCAAGGCGTGATTTTTTTTCATAAGGGTCTCGGTGGTTATCTGTCATTATAAGTAGGGGCACCGCCGCGGGTTACACTATTTTAGCGTAGCGATGCCAAAAGCGATCATCCATATCTATTAAAGCGACTCTAAAAAAGCGCTCAGCTCACTGCGGCCTTGTTCATCCAGCTTAAGCACACGTTGCTGCTGCTCTTCGGCTTCACCGCCATGCCACAATACCGCTTCCATCAAATTGCGCGCACGGCCATCATGCAAAAACGTCGCTTGCGGGTCAACTGTTTGTGCAAGACCAATGCCCCAAAGCGCAGGCGTCCGCCACTCATACGAGTTGGCCAAAAACTCCACTTGCGCCTCTTTTGGTGGCAGCGTGCCAGCAACGGTACGATCGGCCAAGCCATCGCCCATATCATGGAGAAGCAAATCGGTGTAAGGATAAATCACCTGCCCATGCTGCTCAAGATGATCGTCGTCTGTTGTGGGCAACTGATAGCGCGGCGTATGACAGCTTTGACACCCCATGTCATAAAACCGCTTTTTACCAGCCAGCACTTGGGTGTCATCAGCGTGGCGGCGATTGGGCACGGCCAAATTACGGGTATAAAATTCTACAAACTTGGCAACATCGTCACTGACTTCCACAGGTGGCTTGCCATTACCCTGCTCATCAGCGCCCGTTGGTGCATTCAGGCACGCTGTCTGCGTGGGCATGCAAGACTCATGTGGACGAATGTTTGAGGTCAGTCCCATATCTTCGTTAAAGGCACTTTGATTTTGGGTAATCAGTCTGGTTTGTCCCGCTTTCCAGCCAAATCGGCCCAGCACCTTTTCGCCCGTTTGTGGATCCATCACCCAGTTAAACTTACCACGGATGCCATCGCCATTACTATCGTCACTATCAGCTTGACGCTTGATATCAGCTGCTGGAATTTGTTCCAACAGGCCTAAGCCAATCATGGGCAGCGCCGTACGCGGAGACAACATCATCTCATCAGCAAGCGGTCCATAACCAGTACTGGTCAAACGAAATCTTGGCTCACGCAGCGTCTCGACGTGCCCATCAGCAAAAGTCACGGCCTTATCTGTCCACTGTACGGCGATATGTGCTTCGGCAGGGATGCCTTCAATGCCGCGATCTTGCAATTGACCACCATACATCGGGTGAGCAACTTTTTCAATCAGTGAGTCTTGCAGCTGTTGGCGCTGTGCTGCTGTAGTCGCAGGCATTGACAGACGAATCAACAAGCTGTCCGCATCATCATCAGCATCCATTGGCGCATGACCACGCCCGTCTTTAATATGACAGGACTGACAGGCAGCGACATTGAATATCGCGCCCAAACCATCACGGCTGTCGGTACTGGCAGGTGCAACCACCCACGGCTGCTTAAAAAACGCATTACCAATAAAAAACTGTCCCTTACGCGAAGCAGACAAGTTCGATGATGGCTTAGAATAGCTTTCACTGCTACTGATGCGGATACCTGTATCACCGCCCTGCTTGATCTCTTGCGGATCAAAGGTCACCAGTTGCTGCATCGGCACCCCTGCTAGAGATTCGATGGTTGTCGTGCGCGCCGCTGCGGCTGTCGTTTCAGAGTCTTTAGTCGTCTCAACCGATGGTTGGTTATCGCTTTCCACAGGTTGACACGCGCTAAGGGCAAGCGCCCCAAACAGTGTCAATGGCACAACAGATTTTAAGCGATAAGGCGGCAAAAAAGCAGACGTTTTGGTAGTCACGGTGGTGATAAAAACGGTCATAAAGAACCCTCAAGTTTAGCAAAAACAAACACACCCATCTGCAATTTTGCTTCATCTAATCCTGTCAGTCACGGTCAGATACCGCACGTTTATGCCACTGCAATAGGCAAAAAACACGATGCCAATATCTATTGACAGCGTGTTATTGCCAAGCAGTCACTTGGCAGCTTTCATCAGCAAAAAATACAGAGGCGCAAATGACACTTAAAACTGTGAACCAGCATCCGCATCCAAGTTATCAATACCCACTGCATTGGCAGCATTTTCAATACCTGCGGTCAACTGCTGTAAACTGGTGATGGCATTTTCAATCCAGCCTCGGCGCAGGTTCTGCTCCTTAGCAGAGATATCCACTTTGCTGGCTTGGCCAACGGTAGCGATCATTTGATCGACTTTGATACCTTCTTTTTCACCTTTGGCAACGATGGTATTAAACGCATCTTCGACTTGGTTAAAGTCGGCAATCAACTTGTCAGCGGCGGCTTTATGATCGGTATCGATCAGGTACTGCTTGATGCCATAGCCGCCAACAGACTCACCCGCGACTGTCTCATAGCTGCCATTAAAGACGTTTTGGATGCCGCGGGCGTTGTTGGCATAGCTTAAGTGGGTCAAGTCACTAAAGCACTCGTGCTCATCTTCTGTCGAACCAGTAACAAAGGCGACCTGCATACGCTCAGACGCCAGCTCACCTAACGCCAGACTGCCCATTTGATACATAATTTGGCGCAGTGCGTTGTCATCTTTACGCGCCATCAAATCACTGCGTAGGGTGTTGTCGCTACCTTCGCGCCACTGCGCTTCCATCGCCGTCAAATCATTGACCAAGAGCTGAGTAGCGGCTTGCAAATACTCGCCGCGACGCGTACAAACCTGAGCATCTGCATTGGTCGTCGTGCCACTGGTACACTCACCGTCTGAGGTTTGATAATCGCTGGCTGGACGCTCACCTGCGCCTGCGCCTACCCCATTATTATCCTGACCCCACAACAAAAACTCAATCGCATGATAACCTGTGGTGACATTGGCCTCACTACCGCCAATCTCATTTAACTCAGCCAATAGATCAGGAGTGATGCTGCTGGTATCTTCTTTCAGGCTGCCAACAGTGATGCGGTCGCTGTTGATTATATTGTCTTTGCTATTATACTCACCAGCATAATCGTCGCCAACGTAATCAATCAGTGCTTCATCAAGCGGCCACGCATTGACCTGACCTTCCCAGCCATCTGTGCTACCGATGGCGCGCTGGTCATTCTTACTCACAAAGCCTTCATCAAAGCGAAAAATCTCAGTCTGCGAATACGGCTGACGCGCGGTCTTATAGGCCGCTTTGGCCGCCTCAAGGTTGGCTTCTGTGGGCATCTCTACAAAGGTGTTGACCGCAGTTTGTAGCGCTTTGGCCGTATCCAGCGAATCATTATAAGCGGCATGCGCCATATCGGCATAGCTGATCAGCAGCCGATCAATACTGGCTTGCTCGGTAGCAGATTTCTCACCCTCATTCGCCGCTGCCGCTTGTGTTTGCGCCGCTGGTTCTTGCGTATTGGCGGCGGTGCTGTCATCGTCCGTCTGCTTGGTACAGCCCGTCATCAATAGCATGCCTGCTAGGGCAGCAGCCAATGCGGTGGGTAAAAACTTACGGCTCGTGGTGGTGTTCATACGTGTCCTTGAAAATCATCAGAAAAAAGTATCAAATAAAAAAACAATCATAAATAATGTAGCAACAATGTTGCTTGTGCGAATTATAATGTTATTGATAACTATTATCAAATATAATTTAATAATAATACAGGTGAGCTTCAGCCAAAGCACCTGTTTTAGTACCCGAAAACTAGGCCATGTCCCTATTTTGAAAGGGTAATAGAACTGAGATATTAACCAACTGTCTGACACCAATACGGATCAGACAGCACAAAAAAAGGCCAGCGCAGTGCTGACCTTTTATAATAAATATACGGTCGTCTATGGCTGTTGTTAAACGCCAACATGCCAGATCTCGTAGCGACTATTAGTTAACGCTTTGTGGTGAGTTGATGGTCAACTCAACGCGGCGGTTTTGCTGACGGCCGTAATCAGTGTCGTTAGAGGCAACTGGACGTGATTCACCATAAGCAACAACCTTGATGCGGTTCGATGCCACACCATTTGCCGTTAAATAGTTGGCTACTGAGTATGCGCGATCACGCGACAAGCGCTGGTTGTAATTGGCATCACCGCGGCTGTCGGTATGGCCCGCAATGGTCACTGTGGTTTGGTTATATTGGTTCATGGTTGAAGCCAATTTGGACAGTGTTGGCTTAAACGAAGAGCTTAGCGTTGCATCATCAAATGCGAAAGTGATGTTGCCTGGCATAACCAAATCGATATCACCTGTGTCTGGGTTTTGCTCAACCGAGACCCCTGTGCCGCTCATTTGCTGCTCAAGCTGCTTGGCTTGACGCTCCATGTAGTAACCCACACCTGCGCCTAATGCTGCACCAATCGCTGCATCACGACCTGTATTGTCGCCACCAGTCGCTTTAGAAATGGTTGCACCGCCCAAGGCACCCGCAATCGTACCAATAGCAGTTTTGTTCAGACGCTGTTGTCCAGTGTTTGGATCAGTTGCACAGCCTGTCAGTACCATACCAGATGCTAAAGTTGCGATCATTAGTTGATTGCGCATGATGTTGTCCTCTCAAATAAGATTGTCAATTGTTGTGCTTTTTAAATAATTAGGTGTCGCTCACCTTCGCAATTATTATGGCAAGCACAACCTATCTATGTGTAATATTTTGTCACATCTATGTATGAGATGTGCAGGATACCTTACCCCCCAAACACACTGGGCAGCTATGCTATACGCTGATGCTTTGCACGATTTGTTGATCTTTTGACAGCGGATTATCAGTAGTCACGTTAACACTCGTACACTGAGATGAATTTCTGCTAAAATCAGTGTGGCGTCTCATTAAGCATTCCTTTAGCGGCGACTAACTCTTAGGACAATATCGATACCATTAATGCGATATGGTGCCGTATAATCGTGGCATATTATGGCTAAACATAAGCATTGACCGATATCGTGACAGTAGATAGAAGGATTTAACATGCGACTGGCTTCTACCATTCAAAAATTTCATAAGCGCACGCCAAAACTGGCGCAGACGGTATCGCTAGTAACCTCAGCTGGCGTCATCGCAGCCAACAGCTTGATATGCGGTATCCCTGTCTGGGTATCTGGTACAGCCAAAGTCTTTACAGGGGCTAAGATTGCGGATAAAGCTGTGATTAAAATTACCAATCATTGGATTGGTGTTAATAACGCTTTGATCGACCGCATTTTACCCAATAAGGACTGGCGTATTGACTTGCCTGACGATGTCGACCCAAACGGCAAATACTTATTGATGAGCAATCATCAATCATGGGTAGATACCAGCATCATGCAGTACATCAGTGAAGATCGGCTACCAGTAACCCGTTTTTTTACCAAGTTTGAGCTGATTTATATTCCTGTGGTGGGTCAAACGTTTTACTTTTTAGACTTTCCAATGATGCGCCGCCATTCAAAAGCCGCTATTGCCAAAAATCCAGAACTCAAAGGCCAAGATATTCAAGAGGCCAAACGCGCCTGCTCGCTGCTCAAAGGCAAGCCCTTTGCGCTCCTCAACTACTTAGAGGGTACGCGCTTTACACAAGACAAGCACGACCGCCAAGCGTCACCCTACACGAACCTACTCAAACCCAGAGCAGGCGGTTTGGCGCTAGCCATCAATACACTGGGCGAGGATATCGATGGCATTTTAGATATGACCATTGTCTATCCTGATGGCGTACCTGCTTATAGCGATTTGTGGAAAGGTAATATCAAACGCTTGGGGGTTGAAGTACGCCGTATTGAGATGTCAGATACGCTATTTGATACGGTAAAAAATGGTGGTTACGAAACTGATGAGGCGACCAAATCGCAGCTGTTTGATTGGATTGATGCTGCATGGCAACACAAGGATCAACGCATTACCGAGCTGCTGGCGCAATTTGAAACCCAGCCTGTAGCTGATGGCACTGTTGTGGGCTGATGTCTCTAACCTTGATAGTGCCCTTTTGTCATCTTTGCACTTTACCCTATCTGGCCTTATCTGCTTCTGTCTTTACCCATCGTCGCAGCGGTGGGTTTTTCATTTATACTAATGCTTACATTTTCTATCCGATAAAGGTATGCCTGTGACCGTCTCTACTGCTGCCACCGCACCACCAACAAAACCAAAACATCCTGCCCCCAGTCGCCTCAAGCTGACTTACGATATCATCATGCTGATTGCCATTAGTATTGATTTGCTGCTGATCAGTATTGATGCGGTACTAATGAGCACCTTTAGCACCAAGGCGGCAACGTGGTTAACCCTCAGTGACGCCCTCATTTGGTATCAAACCATTGCTCACGAGCCACTGCGAACCGCTGGTGGGTTTTTTACCTTATTTTTGATCGCTGAGCTGCTCGTGCGCTGGGCGATTTCGGTCAAAGAGCGGGTGTATTATCGCTGGTTCTTTTTCCCCTTTGTCCATTGGTACGAGGTTCTTGGCTGTTTTCCACAGCTGCGCGCGCTAAGATTGTTTCGTGCGGTGGTCATCGGTCGACGACTGTATCAGCTTGGCTATCAGGTATTGCCGCAAGCGTGGATCAATCGCATTAAGTTTTATATTGATTTGCTGCTAGAAGAGTTGTCTGATCGGGTGATTTTGACCACCATTGCCAATTATCGCAAAGAGCTGACCGACCAAAAAGCGCACCAATCCCTCATCGACTCCGCCATTGGTCGCAACCGTAAGCACATCGAATCCGCCCTACTATCGATGCTGCGCCAAGAGCTTGCCCCCAGATTACGTGAGCTGAGCGGTGCGTCGCCAGCTGGTGACCTGATCGCCAACGAGGTAGGCAACGCCATCCAAGAAGGGCTGACCAATACTCCTGAGCTGCGCCGCTTGCTCCGCATGATCCCGATTGCCGGCGGCTTAATTGAGTCTCAGATGCTTCAAATTGGCCACAATGTTGGCGAAAACGTGGTGCATGCACTCAATCAGCGTCTGCTAGAACCTGAGCGCTTAGATGAGTTACTGGTCAACATTGCCCACAGTATAGCCAATGTCGATACCAACAACGATGCCTTGCAGCTATTGATTGCCAGCATTATCACTGAGAGTCTCTCTGAGCTTGAGGCGCAGGTGAAAGTGCAGCAGTGGAAACACCAAGACATGCTCAACCTCTAGTGATACTGTCATCAAATACCAAGCAGCCATCATTTCCAAACCTTGATTTTATAACACTTTATCCGTGCTAGGGCTTGTGAAACCCTAGCCTCTCTTAGTACACTGCTGGATAACCAGATGACCTTTTACTTATTTGATGCTATCAGTCGTCACTGACATTATCGGCTCGGCAAACTGACATTTAACCAATGACTTGCGCTTGACCGATTGCTTGGTACGCTGACGACCGCTGAACTATGATTAACCACGATTAACCGCATGATAATAATAACGACATCCCCATGCGCCCCGCTTGCAGCACCACCCGTATCTTTTAAGGACAGACACTATGACGATTTCGGATACAGAATACTCAGCCGCAGACACGCCCGCTATCGGGTTTTTTGGCAAGATGCTGACTTTTTCACGCCTGCACCTGCATACCGATGACTTAACAGCCATTGATGACCATTTATCACAAGTCTTGAGTAACCGTACCAGCAATATTCCTGTCTTGATAGACAGTGCGGTTGAACAAGATTTATCAGCGCTCATCGAGCTGCTGTGGTCTTGGGGCTTGCAGCCAATTGGCGTGGTTACTGGCGTCCTTGAGGCACAGGCACGTCTGCAGCGCTTGGCCATCTTCCCTGCCGATGGCAAACGTATTGAGCGTATTTTACCCAGCAAAAAGCCTGTCACCAGCGCTGAAACAGTACAAGAGAGCGAGATTCAGGCAGCCGCACAAGCGCAACGTGATGCTGACAGCGCCCATACCAGCCAAAGTCAGGAGGCCGCGACTG
Organism: Psychrobacter sp. PSi21; assembly: GCF_054960615.1. Lineage (NCBI taxonomy): Bacteria > Pseudomonadati > Pseudomonadota > Gammaproteobacteria > Moraxellales > Moraxellaceae > Psychrobacter > Psychrobacter sp. PSi21. The sequence goes on along the minus strand of NZ_JBHNYR010000020.1, from coordinate 2,496 downwards.
AAGCACTGGTCAGCGCCGATCATACCACCAGCTTGATTTATGATCAGATGTTACGCTCAGGCCAAAGCCTCAATCACGTTGGCGGTGATTTAATCTTGACCAATAGTGTCAATAGCGGCGCTGAAGCCATCACTGACAACAGCTTACACGTTTATGGCCGTGCTCAAGGGCGCTTGGTCGCAGGTGCAACAGGCGACAAAGATGCCCGTATTTTCTGCCAAGTCTTTAATCCAACCTTAGTCTCGGTGGCAGGCACTTACTGCTTGCGTGACAATTTGCCAGAAGAGGTCATCGACCGTGCTGTGCAAGTTCGCTTTGTCGAAGGCGAAGGCTTGGTCTTTAAAGTCATCGATGAAAGCTAATTACGAGTTAGACAAATACTCAATACCCAGATGATGACCGCATCGCACGCTTGGCTTAGCCGATAAGCGGTCATTTTCTGGGTAGTTTGTACCGTTTACCATCCAGCTGCTATAAATTTTTGTTTATTTATGCTAGGCTTACGTTCGCAGGTAACACTTGTGATATGCATGCATAATATGCATGGTATGAGCTGGCAATACACTCTTATATCGGGCTTTTATACCATTTGGCGTACCAGCAAGGAAGCAACCGCTGTACGTATCTGCTCTAATTCGCCCAGTGGCGCAGCTTGATGTCATATCCTGATTTACCCATATATTATTATCTATTAGACATCCCATTCATTCATAGGAGTGCGCCATTGTGGCAAAGATTGTTGTGATCACTTCAGGTAAAGGCGGTGTGGGCAAAACCACAACCAGCGCCTCTTTTGCTGCTGGCTTGGCGTTACGCGGCTACAAAACAGTTGTGATCGATTTTGACGTTGGTTTGCGTAACCTCGATTTGATTATGGGCTGTGAAAACCGCATTGTTTATGACTTTGTCGATGTCATCAGTGGTAATGCGCGTCTCTCACAAGCTCTGGTCAAAGACAAGCAGCTCGAAAACTTATCCATCCTACCTGCCAGCCAAACCCGTGACAAAGACGCGTTGACTGACGAAGGTGTGGCGGATGTTATGGCTGAGCTGTCAAAACAGTTTGATTATATTATTTGTGACTCTCCTGCTGGTATCGAACGCGGTGCGCAGCTGGCCATGTATCATGCAGATGAAGCCATCATTGTCACCAATCCTGAGATTTCATCTGTACGTGACTCCGATCGCATCATCGGTATCTTGCAAAGCCGTACCAAAAAAGTAGAGGAAAACCAAGGCTCCGTACGCGAGCATTTGATCATCACCCGCTACAACGCGGAGCGCGCTGCTGCCAATGAGATGATGGATATTGACACCATCTCAAATGATATTCTCAAAGTGCCGTTATTGGGCGTTATTCCTGAGAGTCATTCAGTACTTGAAGCATCAAACCACGGTGAGCCTGTCATTCACTATGCCGACTCTGTCGCTGGCCAATGTTATGATGATATCGTCGCACGCTTTTTAGGTGAAGAGCGTCCACTGCGTCATCTTGAAGTCAAGAAGAAGAGTTTCTTACAGCGCTGGTTTGGGGGTTAGTAATGAGCAAGAAAAAAGGATTTTGGAGCAGTTTGTTCGGATCTGAAGAACAAAACAAAGGCAGCGCCAACATGGCCACTGAGCGCCTAAAGGTTATCGTCGCCAGCGAAAACCGCCTAAACAGCCGCCTGACCTCTGAGCGTATCGAAAAAATGAAGCGTGAAATATTAGAAGTGGTCAACAAGTACGTTAACGGCGTACAAATTGATGATGTCAATATCAATCATCGCCATGAAGACACGCTAGACGTGCTCGAGATGAACATCAGCTTGCCTGAAAATCAAAAGAAGTAAGAAGAAAAAAGTAACCCACATCTAATAGCAGCGCGGCAGTCCATTACAATATTAAAAGGCCCTAAGTCGAGTACTTAGGGCCTTTTTTATGTAGTATATTGTGGATGGTTTACTTCATACGGGCAATCAAATTGTCTTTTTTAACGAACTGATGATATAGCGCCGCACCAATATGCAGCAATGTAAACACAATAATCATCGGCCAAATGATATCGGTGTGCATGTCGTTAAAAAAACGGGCCAAACCACGATCTGGGGTAACAAATACTGGAATCTGGAAGATACCAAAGATGTCTACTGGACGTCCGCCATAGACTGACATTAACAGTCCTGCTAATGGCATAGCGAGTAAAATAGCATAAAGCGCAAAATGGGTCAGATGTGACAGCGCCGTTTGCCATTTGGGCATAGCAAGCGCAGGAGGCGTTTTGGTGAATAAACGATTGATGATTCGTGCAACCATCCAACACAGCAAACTGATACCAAATGCTTTGTGCAGACCAATGAAACTGCTGTTGTCCGTATTATCGTATAACACTATCAATAGCCAAGTAACTAATAACAGCACCGCACTGATCCAGTGAAAAATACGGCTGCTGATGGGCCATTTTTGCACGCTTGCTTCAATTCTACTCATAACGAACGGCTCTTTTTTTTATTCATA
>NZ_JBHNYR010000019.1:0-72998 GCF_054960615.1 Psychrobacter sp. PSi21 | reverse complement strand
AAGTACTGGCATCAACGTTGGTATTCCATGTGCCATCGGCACCAACTGTGGCTGTGCCTAATACGGTATTGCCTGCGCTGATGGTGACGGTCGCGCCCACTTCCCCTGTACCACTGACAGCCACAGCGCCTGATTCGTCAGCGTTGATGATGTCATCACCAGTAATCGGGGTATCGATGGCCACATTCGTGACCGTATCCACGGTCACTGGTTTACTATCCGTCGCCGTATTACCTGCCCGATCGGTCGCTGTCGCGGTCAGAATCACTGACCCATCTGTCAAACCACTGGCATCAATGGTGGCGCTCCACTTGCCATCAGCCCCAACCGTAGCCGTACCCAGTGTTAGATCGTCTACGCTGAGTACAATACTGGCTCCTGCCTCACTTGTACCAGTAACCACAACACCACCAGTAGCTTCAACGGCATTGATGATATTATCCATCGCAATGGGTAGATTACTCATGATTTGCGGCGCAATGATGTCATTGGCCACAACGTTTCTTGGATCACTGGTGTTACCAGCCTCATCAGTGGCAGTGACTTGTATTTTCTCTCCATTGATTAATGGCATATCACTGGTATCAACGCTATAGTTACCATCACCGTCAGCCGTTACCGTATAATCTGGCGCACCGTCACCGTTAGTATCAATATCAATAGCAGCATCGGGTTCGGTTCTCCCAGTAACAAGCGTACCGTCATCATTGATAGCCGCGGTCGGTACGTCAGGAGCAGTGCTGTCTGTCGCTACAATATTTGTTGGATCGCTGGTGTTGCCCGCTTCATCCGTTGCCGTGACTTCGATTTCCTCTCCATCTACCAACGGCATATCACTGGTATCAACGCTATAGTTACCATCAGCATCAGCCGTCACCGTATAGTCTGGCGCACCATCACCATCGGTATCGACCTCAACGGTTGCATTGGGTTCGGTCGTACCTGTAATGAGCGTGCCATCATCATTAATTGTTGCAGTCGGCGCGTCAGGCGCTGTACTGTCTGTCGCCACAATATTTGTCGGATCGCTGGTATTGCCCGCTTCATCCGTTGCCGTGACTTCGATTTCCTCTCCATCTACCAACGGCATATCACTGGTATCGACACTGTAGTTACCATCAGCATCAGCAATTACCGTATAGTCTGGCGTACCATCACCATTGATATCGACATCAACGGTCGCATTGGATTCGGTCATTCCCGTAATGATTGTACCTTCATCATTGATATCGGCACTCGGTGCATCAGGAGCTGTGATATCGCCTGACGTATTATCGCCATCGCTACCACTGCTACTGATGGCGGCACCAAAAACACCCAGACCTGCCAAACCCGCTACTAACGGTAGCGCACTACCACCAGCGGCACTGATCCACCAAGGTACTGGCTGCTCCTCACCACCTAGGTGTTGTTCCTCTACATCCCCTGACTCCAGCTCCATGACATGATCATCGATTTCACCCGACTTTGGAATGTAGTAATAATATCCACCACTTTCATCTATACCTATCAGGGCGCTGTCCACATCATCATAAAACCCTTCAATAATAAGATCAGGATTTTGGCCATCGTTTTCAAAGGAAACATGCAAATCCTTATCCACTCGCTTGGTAACAACGGTATCTGGTGCGCGGCCAATAGAGTTATCAAACAGTTCATAATTGACCTGATCTATCGCTTCAATAACAGTAGGTATACCATCTTTTGTAACAACTTGCTGTTCAGCGATCACTTGGTTCTGGTCATTGGTCTTAATTGTAATTGTTTTCATAGCATCATCCTTATATGGCTTCTACGCCGTAATTAAAAACTAAATACCCGCATCCCTTTCCAACCAACCGTATGTCAGTCAAACTGTCTTTTTTATCCAACTCTTTTTATCAAGTCATTGACACTCATTTATAACCTGAAGTAATTTATCCATTATTTTTATTTATAAACCCCAATACAAACCACATATAAAGACCTAAAAATAAGATTAACATTTGTTAAATCTAGCATTAATATTTATAAGAGATAAATATTAAGTTACAATAAATATACATACAAAAACCATCTATTAGTAATTGTAAATCTTACAAACATTATTCTAATTTATCAATTAATAGGAAAACCAGCCATAAAGCAAACATGCAGCCAACCCACTGATAAGAAATAAAAAAATTACTAAAAAACTATATGATCTCAGCTATAGAGGAGATATTTGGCAAAATCATTTTATAAAATACATACTTTTGTAATCTATAAACAATACACATTATTCAGCTATGGAATATTATAAGACTGATTCCAGAATACTTTTATGGCAAAAGTAGTGAAAACAAAACTTAACAGTCAATTTTTTTTGTGTATTTTTATTACAAATAATGAACTAATGCTCATATTATCATTAATTGAATATTCAACTTAATTATTAGTTACTAATGTTAATAAAGATATGCGATAATTATCACCCCTTTTCCGTATGAACGATTTTATTCTCTATATTCAAGCCAATTTATATATACCATTCATTATTTATATGTTTATATCTAATACCGCAGATCAAAAACATAATCACGAAGAGATTTGGTAGCCCATGCTTCATTTACACAAAAAATGGCTCCCTACAGTATTGTTGGCTGTGGCATTACATATTGTTGTTTTTGCTATTGCGTATTCAGCACTTAAGCCGCAGTCACCAACTGAGTCTACTAAGCGCACCAGTACAGACGTGCTAGAAAGAAAAACCCCTGCCCCACAGCCAGACCCTCTACTGATAAACACGGCACCAACACGAGTGATGACAATGACTGAAACCAAGCCGTCAGACATCACTCAAGCCAGCAATATACAGTCAGACCATAGGGATGCAGCACAGACACGATCAGAGACAGCAGCACAGTCTGTTGCTCACAAACATGAGCAATCAACACAAATAGCCAAGAATAACTCGAACACTGCCCCTAAAACCAAACCCAGCACTCACGTGTCAACTCAAAAGAACACCACCCAAGCCGTCGCTGAGCCCTCAGAAATATCCATTGCGCAGGTAGGCGACCATGCTACAAAAGAAGCGGTGCTAGAAAAAAATGACATGGGTTTGTTGGCGGGGGATGTTGCTATTACGAGGACAGACGAGGTGACAGATAAGACCTACCAAGCGGTAAAGTCGGAAGCGGAAGGTATCAATGACCAGCTCAGGGCCGCCATCAACGAGATCAAACACAGAAATCAGTCTAAAATTGAACAAGCACAGCCGCCAAAAACCACACCGCAAACTGCCCCTATTTCTGAGCCTGCACGTAACCCAACAGATAATGAGTCAGATAACAGCAAAGACCGCACAGATAATGATGCACCCATGACTGCACAATAAAAAAATAATGGCCTTAATAGCAAAACGCTTGTAGATGATGGGATGGGACATAAAAAAGCGCCCGTTATCTGCATTGATGGCAGGACGGGCGCTTATTTTATATGGCGGTAGACGTCAGTCACAACTATAGAATAAAGCTTGATAAGCACAATAAATAAGGCGCAATCAAGGCCGCTGTACCACGCGACTGACACTGGCGATAAGCGTAATCAGCACCACGCCAAGCAAAATCAACAGCGCTGACATCATATGCGCCGCAGCGTAGTTGAGCGATTCGACTTGCTCATATATAGCAATGGACACCACCTTGGTTTCTCCAGTAATACTACCACCAATCATCAATACCACGCCAAACTCACCAATGGTATGGGCAAAGCTGACCAGCGCTCCCAAGATGATACCGATGCGCGCTTGCGGCAACGCGACGCGCAAAAATCGGCGCAGACGACTGGCCTCAAGCAGCAACGCCACCTCCATCACGCTACTCGGCAGGCGGGCAAACTGTGCATACACAGGCTGGATATAAAACGGCAATGAATAAATAATCGAACCGATGACCAACCCTTCAAAGGTAAAAGCCAGTGCGCCAATGCCTTGCTCAGCAAGCAGATGACCAATACCAAAATTTGGGCTGAGTAGTAATAACAAATAAAAACCAAGCACCGTTGGTGGCAGCACCAGCGGCATGGCAATAATGCCCATCAATACGATCTTGACACGACCTAATAAACGGCTGCGACTCGGCCGCGCCAGCCAATATGCCAAAGGCGTCGCAAACAGCAACAAACACACCGTCGTCACTCCTGCCAACTTTAAGCTGACCCAAATGGGCAATAACATGTCTGAGAGAGAAAAGGCCGCATTCATGATAGGCGTATGACTTGATACGAGAAAAGGCCGCCGCACTGCAAACTAGGGCACACTCAGATAACCCGACTGAGTAAAATAGTCCTGTCCTGACGTGGACTGAAGATAATGGCTAAAGTCGATAGCCGCTTGGGATGGGTTAAGCACGATACCATCTTGCAAAATAGGTGGGTACATTGATGGTGGTAAGGTATAAAACTGCTCGGACGGCACGTTTAACGCCGTGATTTGCGACTGCGCCACAAAACCGTAATCGACGCTGCCCGTGTGTGTGTATTGAAACGCTTGACCAATATTTTCCGCCTGTATCAAGCGATTTTGCGCTTTCAAGGACTCATACTGCTGCTGTTTTTGTAGATACGCTGTGGCTGAAGCGCCGTAAGGGGCAAGCTTGGGATTGGCAATAGTCACCGTGGTGCTAGGTGACGACTGGAGTAAGCTATGAAGTGCTGCTGCCTTGCTTGACGTTTTTAGCGTCTCAAGTGGCTGAGTCACGCTATAAATTGCCAACTGACCGCGAGCATAGGTAAACGGTAACGCTGCTTGGCTATCCGTGTTGACGGCGGCTGATATAGTGGTCGCCAGCTTAGCAGGGAACGTTTGATTGGCGGACAAAAAAATATCATAAGGCGCGCCAGCTTTGATCTGCGCGTAGAGCTTGCCCGACGAGGCGTAGGTCACGTCAATCTTTGGTGCATGACTGGCCTTTTTTGATTGATAGCCTGTGATGATATCAGGTAGCACATCAGACAGATTGGCCGCTGCCGCGATACGTAATGTCTGAGGCTGGCTCGCTTGTGACGGCTCAATGTCGTCATCAGTTGCCGTGCTTTTGGAGCTACAAGCAGACAGCGACAGCATCGAAACCATGACACCTGCCAGCAGCATGTAATGCTGCGATGGCGCATGGTGCAATGCGATTATCAATCTGCTGCTTACATTTGCCATGGATCGGTCACTGTTCTTGTTGTTGAGATCAGCCGTTGTTGCTGAGCCACTGTGATGACGCATCATGATAATACTCTTGCTTCCACACGGGGATGTCTGCCTTGATGGTGTCTAATATCCAGCGGCAGGCGTCAAAAGCGGGATAACGATGCGCAGACACCACACCAATCCATACCGCAATATCGCCAATTTCCAGCGCGCCAATGCGATGGATCGCCACGGCACGAGTGATCTCAAAACGGGTCTTGGCCTCTGCCATGATGGCGCGGCCTTGGTTCAGCGCCAAGCCTTCATAACCATAATAGGTCAAGCGATCGACCGTACTGGCGTTATTATGATTGCGCACCCGCCCTTCAAAACAAGCAAAAGCCCCGCAGCCGTCATCATCAAGCATGGCTCTTAGCCGCGCATCATCAATCGGACAATCCAATAGTGCAAAGCCATCTTGCTGCGCGATAGCATACGCTTCATCTACGCTGCGGCTGATGTGCATGGCGTGGTGATGTACATTTTTGGTACTCGGTGTCTCACCATCGTTACGACCATTATCCTGCTTATTGTCTGTCATGATCAGCCACCTGCCACAGGCAAGATAAAGACCACACTGTCCCCAGCGTTAACCACATCTGTCCAAGCGGCAAAATAATCATTCACCGCCACGCGCAGCTCAGATTGAGGGCGAGTAAAGCGGTGTTTTTGCGCCAGCTGGGCATACAAATCAGCAAGCGATGTGCCTTGCGCGACACTCAGTCTTTCTTCATGGCATTGCGCCTCATCGGCCAAACCTGCAAAATACAATATCTGAATGTCTATTGTCGATGCTACAATCGCCATCGCGTGCTCCGTTATCAATACATTGTTTTATGTTTAAGGCGCTCATTTTTGGTTCAGTGCGGACTGATAGTCTGACTTACCGCCTGTTTTATTACGCAGGTGAACATTATCAATGACAATATCGTGCGATAAGGCTTTGGTCATATCATAAATGGTCAAGCAAGCCACGCTAACAGCGGTCAACGCTTCCATCTCAACGCCTGTTTTGTGCGTGACCTTGACGGTCCCTGTCACCATGATCGACTGTGCGGCATCGTCAAATTCAAATTGCAAACCGATCTTATCCAGTGGCAGCGGGTGACACAGCGGAATCAGATCATGGGTGCGCTTGGCTGCCATAATGCCAGCGATATGTGCCGTTTGGGTGATGCTGCCCTTTTTGGTCATGCCATCAGCCGCTTTGATTTGGGCATAGACGCTGTCGGGGAAGCGCACCTGTCCAAGCGCGCACGCCTCTCGCACGCTGGCTTGCTTACCACTGACATCAACCATGCTGACATCGCCTGCACTGTCGAGATGCGACAACGACACGGCAGCAGTGACGTCTTGGTGATTACTATTTACATTATTGTTGTGACTGTCAGAGTCAGATCGTGCCTGCATGATAAGTCCAGTGGTATGGTGTGATATTTTGGATTTAAATAGGTTTGCTTAATGCGTAGGGTTAACACGCAAAAAATGCGGGACAAAGTTACAAGGGCGCGTGCGACTGTCTAGCTGCTCCTTTAAGATACCTTCCCAACCCGTGCGGCAAGCGCCCGTTGATCCGGGTAAACAAAATACCCCAGTCCCATTGGCCAGACCACCCACCGCACGCGATTGTATGGTCGACATACCAATATCGTCTTTTGAAATCAAGCGAAACATCTCGCCAAACCCGTCAACGGTTTTATCAAACAACACACTCGCCGCCTCAGGCATACTATCACGGGTATAAAACCCCGTACCGCCTGTGGTGATGACCGCATGTACCTTAGGATCAGCAATCCAGCGACTGAGTACCGCCCGTATTTGATAAATATCATCGGTAATCAGCTCACGGTCTGCCAACGTGTGGCCTGCCTCAGTCAATTGATCGACCAAATACTGACCAGACTTGTCTTCGCTTAACGTGCGGCTGTCCGATACGGTCAAAATAGCGATATTTAATGGTGTAAATGCGGCTTCTGTCTTACTCATGAGTTGTCCTTTATCGTTATAAGAAATATCAAATCGATGTCATGATTAAATTTTAAAATCAATAATCTTGATGGTTTAACCGCCAATCATAGACAAGTTATTCATCATGCCACTGTTGGCCTCATGCAAATGATGATGCTCAGGCTTGATCGGCATCAGGCCATATAGAGCCTCAACCAGACCCGCCACATCATCTTGCTCAAGATGTGGCCTGATATCATAGTTGGCTTGGTCAAATAAGCACAAATGCACCTTGCCCTGACTGCTCACGCGCAGGCGGTTACAGCTGTCACAAAAGTGCTCAGCGTAAGGGGCAATGATACCAATGCGCCCAAGATAATCAGGATGACTATACTCTATCGCAGGGCCATCGGTAAAATAGCGTGTTTCAGGCTGCCAGCCCTGTGCCAGCAGGTTTTCGGTAACGCTCTTGGCGTGCGCGTGCTGGGCAAAGAACAAATTGGCATTGTCACTGGTTTGCATGAACTCAATAAAACGGTAAGTGACTGGGCGATTTTTGACATAGCGCATGGCATCTTCTAAGTTTTGCATCGCAGTTTCCGCCATTAGGATGCTATTGATTTTTAAGCGAATATCGGTGGCATCAAGCAGCTGATCCATATCGCGCATCAATTGCGGCAAGCTATCAAAGCCTGTCATTTTATAAAACGTATCAGCATCGAAGCTGTCCATGCTGATATTTAGCTGATCGAGTCCTGCCGCTTGCCAGCCTGTCAGATGTTTGCCCAATTTATAGCCGTTACTGGTCATGGCGACAGTGCGAATGCCTGCTGTCTGGCGCGCCGTTGCGATAATATCCGTCACATCACGGCGAATGGAGGGCTCGCCGCCAGTAATTCTGACCTTTTGCGTCCCCACTTGAGCAAACCCGCGCAGTAAGGTATCAATCTCTGCCACACTCAGCTCGTCCGTTGGGCGCTTGCCTTGGTAGCCATTTGGCAAACAGTATTCACAGCGAAAGTTGCAAAAATCAGTAATAGATAGGCGCAGGTAGGTCAAACGTCTGGAAAAACCATCCGTCAATAGCGAGTCGTTGGGTGTCAGCTCACCATGCACAGGCGCGGCAATTGAGACAGCATTGGCATGGTGCGGCTGGGCCGTAAATATTGATTCAGACAACGTCATATTTCCTATTACATAGTCGTGGCACGCCGATAACATGGCGGCAGCGTATAGACAGATAGTGCGTGCTTTGAGCAGCACTTTCAGTGAGCCGTTGGTAACACAAGCGGTCACAAACCGTTCAATGCTTGCCAGCTCATCACCTGCAGCCTTGGTACGACCTTATCATTAAGCGGCCAACCAAACGGTTATTTATTGAGCACCTATAAGTCATTGCCTTTAGATATATAGCCATGAGAACGGCTGCACAGACACAACGGTACCTGCCGCCACATCACCGACATCTTTATCGAGAATCACCAAGCAGTTGGCGCGGCTTAACTGCTTGATTCTGTGCGACTGCTGCTTGGCAAAACACTCGACTTGGTAGCTGCCATCTGGGTTTTGTGACAACACACCGCGCTGAAAGTCAGCACGGCCAACCGATTTTTTGGTGTCATGGATCAAGGTTGCAGGCAGGCTGAGCACCTGTGGCTGCTGGTCAAGCGCCGCGCCTGAGAGTTGCCACAACGCCGGTATCACAAACTGTAGCGCGCCGACGACGGTTGATAATGGGTTACCCGGCAGCCCAAAATACAATACTGGCGCAGCATCAGTGGGCAGTAACTCGCCAAAGACAAAGGGTTTACCCGGTTTCATCGCCACTTTATAGTGATTGATTTGACCCAATTGCTCAATAACGGTGGTCAAAAAGTCATAGTCGCCAACGGATACGCCTGCACTCGATATCAGCACGTCACAGTCTTGCATGGCGGTAGTGACCACCGCTGTGGTTTGTTCAAGGTCATCAGGGATGATGCCATAATCCTGAATGGTGATGGGCAGCGTATTCAGTAGCGCTTTTAGGGTTGGCGTATTGGTATTATAAATCTGCGCCATACTGGTCAGCGGCTCACCCAGCGCTACCAACTCATCACCCGTGGCGATCAAACCGACCACCAACGGCGCTAATACACTCACCTCACTCACACCCAGATTGGCCAGCAAGCTGATATCCGCAGGATTGATCCGTTTGCCTTGAGTCAACACCACTTCATCTGCTTGTATCTCTTCGCCTTGAAAGCGGATGTTGGCGCTGACCGACGCATCAACGGTCAAAGTAACGGCATAAGGCTGAGATTTATCAATGCCTGCTTTGATCTGCTCAAAGTTGGTATTTTCTTGCATGATGACCGTGTCACAAGCATCAGGTACCATCGCGCCCGTAAAAATCCGCACGCCCTGCCCTGCACTCAGCTCACCCGTATAGGGACTGCCTGCCTGTGACTCACCGACGATAGTGATGACACTATTACTGCTGACATCACTGCCCTGAGTAATGGCATAACCATCCATCGCCGACAGATTCTGTCGTGGTATGTTAAATGGTGCGCGCACATCCATCGCCAGTATGTGGTTGCTACTTTCTAACAAATCGTAGGTTGGTTTGGCGCGTGCGGCTATCGGGGCATCTTGATGATTGTAGGTGTCGATACGCTGGGTAATGGCGGCGCGCAGCTGCTCTATAGTGATCATAATGGCGTCCTCAATAGGGTTATTCTTGTTTTGTTTTAATATGAATGGTTTGGGCTATCTATCCAGCCCTGCGCTTGGGCGTATCGCCACTGTTCAGGCGTGTCAATATCATGGCTCAAATCCGCATTGGTAATGTGCGCTATCTGGATATCTGGCAGCGCTCTGATAAATGCTCGCAATCCTTTATCGCCCGATAGCTGCGGCTGCCATTGTCTAAGCATGTCATATTGCACGACCAGCGGCAATCCTACGATATGGTTGTCACCGTTATCTTTGTGATAAGTAAAGCTTACTCCGAGCCGCGGGTAACGACTGGCAGTGACGCAAACGTGCCTATCATCTGTGTTCAATAGCGCTGACAGATGCGCCTGATTAAGCAGCACTTGATCCACACCCATGATTAATACGCGGTCGATATCACAGACTGTATGGTGCCGCCAGTCATCAAGCCCATTGATCCCTAAGTCGAGACTGTGCGCCATACCTGTATGCGGCGTCGGATTGACGACAAGGTGTAGGTTGTCATTCTCAATCACCTTTTGGTCAAGGGCAGAGATAATGGCGGTCTGACTTTTTGGAACCACTACCATAACGGCGCTGGGCTGTGTGGTCAATGCCAACTGCACCATATGACAGAGTAATGGCTGTTGATCTTTTTTAATCAGCTGCTTGGCATGTCCTAAGCGCTGGCTGAGACCACTTGCCAGCAAGATCACCGCATGGCGCGGCTTGGTTGAGGACTGCGCCGTCAGCTTCGGGGTCATCACTGACATCAGATACTGCCTATCGGTGTAGTGTGATGTACAGGCTTGTCATAAATAACCGCGCTGATTTGTGCCATGATACCAAGGGCGAGTGCTTCTGGGCCATCACCGCCCAGCTTGTAACCGATGGGATAATGCAGCATACCCGTTTGTCGGTCTGTGCGCGATGCCAGCAGTGCTGGCGATAGCATGCCCGCAGTCGCAATCTCATGGATCAGCCGTTCCGTACGGTATATTGGCCCCAGCTGACCGAGATAACGACACTGCTCAGCATGTGCCAATAATACTGCCAAGCGCGCACGGTCTTGACACAGACTATGCGACATTAAAGCCACGGCCGCGTTGCGACTGAGTGCCAGCAACGTTTGGGTATCCTCAAGCGGCACGCATGATACCGCGTCAGCAGCTGCAAACCTAGCAGCCGTTGCATATTGCGGACGACTATCAATGACCGTCACATGCCAGTCTTGTAGCTTGGCCATATTGACCAGCGGCGCGACATCATTGCCTGCCCCGCATATCAGCAGGCGTATTTGCGGCTGAATACGCTGTACCAGCCATTCTGTTTGCTTGCTTTCATCTTCGTCATTGACGATAACATAAGCATTGATCGGTTTTTGATTGACTGCTCGCCCACGCTCACCCATAACCTGCTGAGCAGCACTGAGCGCCGCTGAGGTATAACCGTTTGGCGATAACGTGTTGTTATCATAAGCATCAGCAAGAGACGCTTGGGTAATAGCATCATCAATCGTTACGCGCCTGCCAATGTGATGTCTTGGATCGGCTGATCGGATCAAGGTGGCGATGATAGCAGGCTGCTGCGTCTGACGTATCTGCGCGACTAAGGACAGTAGCCACTGCGCCGTATCCAACCGCTCAAACAGCACATGTACGCGACCATTGCAGCCCAGACCAAAGTTCAGCTCATCGTCATCCAGATCGTCATGATCGTCATGGTCACCGTCCGATTCGTCATCACCCGTTTGGTACACCTGAACGTTGGCACCATTGCGGGTTAACCAAAAAGCACGCTTGATGAGGTGTGGTTCCAAACAGCCGCCGCTGATCATACCCACAGAGCGGCCGTCAGCGCAAATAAGCATCATCGCACCTGCACGGCGATATGCAGAGCCTTCTGTACGTACCACCGTTGCCAGCACGGCATCCACGTTCTCAGATTGCGCCTGCTGTGCCAACTGTAAAATATCACTGACTTGGTTCATAGTCTCTTATTATTAAATCCCGCTGTATCTTTTTTATCAAGAATCCACTATATGTCATCACAATGGCCATCAGTAAGGGATAAAAAAACCAATAGAGCGGCCATCCGCCCTATTGGTCAATACCTAACAGCCACTTACTCAGGCAATTGGTCAATCAACTTATCAAGCGTGACCGGGAGATCATAAACGCGAATACCAACCGCATTGTAGACCGCATTGATGATCGCCGCTGCCGCACCAGAAATAGCCGTCTCACCAATGCCTTTAATGTGCATGGGGTTGGTATACGGATCGTCTTCTTCGACCAGCATCACCTCGAGCTGAGGCACATCGGCATTGACGGGTACATGATATTCAGCAAGGTCATGATTACATAAGCGGCCATCACGTTTGTCGTGGATGACCTCTTCCATCAAGGCTGAACCGATCCCAAATATCATGCCGCCATAACACTGCGACGTAGCGGTTTTGTGGTTTAGGATACGTCCTGCGGCAAATGCACCTGTCATACGTTTGACACGAATCTCACCCGTGACGCGATGAACAGCCACTTCGGCAAAGTTTGCGCCGTAGGACGCTTGACGATATTTTTCATCGTTTTTGCCCGGTTCAATTTTACCTTTGGCGCTCAGCTTTTGCTCATCATACTGTTCTAGTATGTCACTGAGCGCATGCGTATTGCCATTATCAAAGTCATATGGCACGGTTTCAGTATCGGGGCGGCCGCTAACCGACTTGGCTTTTTTCATTGCCGCCTCTTTTAGCTTATTGCCCGTTTCCATAAACGACTGCTTGACGCTGGGCGCATGCACGCCTGCTTCCTTGATCGCGCCATTTTCTATCTGCATGGTGTCGGCATGCAAACCAACGGCTTTGGCAATCAGTTCGCGCAACTGCTCACAGGCAAGGCACACCCCGCTACCCGCGCTTGCCGCACCCCAGCTACCACCAGACCCAGCCGCTTTTGGCAGGCTACTGTCACCGAGCTGCATCTCGATATGGTCAACTGGTAGTCCCAGCATATCAGCTGCGATCTGAGAAAACACCGTATACGAGCCAGTACCGATATCGGTCATGCCCGTTTCGATAACTGCTTTGACACCCAGCGCTTTTGAGCTATCAATCTGCAAGGTGGCACGCGCTTCAGAAGGTTGAAGCTGGTTGCCGCGTGAGGCGGCAGCCATGCCCATACCGATCCACCAGTCACCTTCTAGGCGGCTGGCTGGTTTGGCATTGCGCTGATCCCAACCAAAGCGCTCCGCACCCTGCTCCATGCACTCGATCAACTTGCGTGTTGAAAAAGGAATCCCTTTGCTTGGGTCTTTATCAGGCTCATTACGGCGGCGCAGCTCAATAGGATCAATCTCTAGCTGCTCGGCCAGCTCATCCATGGCACATTCAAGGGCGATCTGACCGACTGCCTCTCCTGGTGCGCGCATTGAGCCGGACAGTACCAGATTCATATCCAGCATATCGTAGTGTACGCGGCGGTTTTCACCACGATACAGATAATGCGTTGAGAGCGCTACAGGCTCAAAAAACGTCTCATCTGGCAAGTTGCTAGAGATGCTTTCATGAATGATGGTGTTAATCACGCCTGCATTGTCACTACCCAGTGCCACACGTTGGCGGGTATTTGAGCGTCTGACGGTCGCCTCCATCACTTGTGGTCGGGTCATGCTGATCGATACAGGACGCCCCAGCTCTTTTGCCGCCAGCGCCGCCGCGATAGATTCAGGGGCGATACCCAGCTTGCTACCAAAGCCGCCACCGACATAATAGGCAATCAGTTGTACTTGTTCTTCATCAAGCCCCAACGCATCAGCCACTTGCTGCTGACACGACGCCAGCATTTGATTGGCAGTGTACATGATCAGCGTATCATCTTTCCAATACGCCATGGTCGCATGCGGCTCCATCGCCGCGCTGTTTTGGCTGGGAGTATGATAAATCTGATCAACCGTTACCGCTGAGTCCGCCAAACCTTGATCTGGATCACCTTGCGTAACGTTGTTGTTTGAGCCTTGTTTTTCATCGACATCATAAGCATCAGATACGTTCGCTTCAAAATCCAGCACCGCATCGTCAGTATGGTCTTTATAAGTCACTTTTAACGCTTTAGCGCCTTCTGTCGCCGCTTCAAACGTCTCCGCAATCACGGCGGCTATCGGTTGACCGTGATAAAACACTTCAGAGGCACCTTGCTGTGGCGCTTTTTGCATGCCGCCCTGCTGCGGGTTACGCAAAAATTGCTTGGCATCGGTAACGACTTTGATAATATCGGGCATGTCATCAAGCGCGCTACTATCAATGCTCTCGACATGACCTTTGGCAACCGTCGCGCCGACAAGGGCGCCATACGCTTGATTGTCGTGGTAAAACTCAGCAGCATATGTTGCCTGACCGCTGACCTTAAGCGGGCCATCAACACGGTTGATCGGCTGACCCACCAGCTTACTGGCCGTGTTCGCCAACAACGATTCAGCTGGCGCATCCATTGTCATTTTTTTGGTCGGTTCTGACTGGAATAATCCCATGATTATGCTCCCTGAGCCGCTAAGGCGCGCTGAATAACTTGTTTGAGTAAACGACGGGTTAACGCCATTTTAAAGTCGTTTTGTCCGTAGCCTGTCGCATCGCGCAAAAGTATGTCTGCAGCTTGGCTGATGACTTCCGTACTACCGTCGCTACCTGTCAGCACGTCCTCAACGTCAGTATTGCGCCATGGCTGCGTGCCAATACCACCAAAAGCCAGCCTTACCGTGTTTAAATGCCCCGTTTCATTCGTATCAATCACCGCCGCACAAGATACCAAGGCAAATGCATAAGAAGCACGGTCGCGCACTTTGTCATAAGTGTGCATGCCATCAATCGGCGCAGGTAGGGTCACATGCGTGATCAGCTCCCCTGCGTCGAGTACCGTTTCAATATGCGGCGTGTCTTTGGGCAAACCATAAAAATCTTCGATCGCGATGGTGCGAGTAGACCCATCTGCTTTCACCGTCTCGATGCGCGCATCCAATAGACGCATGGCGACTGCCATATCTGATGGGTGCTGGGCGATACAACTGTCACTGGTGCCCAAGATCGCCAGCGCACGGTTTTCACCGTCAATGGCAGGACAGCCTGAGCCAGGATTGCGCTTATTACACGGGCTGTCGGTATGATAAAAATAGTAACAACGAGTGCGCTGCAACAAATTACCGCCTGTTGTGGCCTTGTTGCGTAGCTGCCCTGATGCGCCTGCCAATAACGCACGCGCCAGCACAGGATAATTGGCAGTGACGTCAGGATGCGCGGCCAAATCACTATTGGTCACCAACGTACCAATACGCAACCCCCCTTCATCGGTGGTTTCGATTTGCTGTAGCTCTAAGCGCGTGATATCGACCAATTTTATCGGTGTCTCAATCTCAAACTTCATCAAATCTAATAAATTGGTACCACCTGCGATAAAGGATGCGCCTTCGGCGCTGGCAAGATTGGCAGCGGCTGGTGCTTGGTCTGCACGGACATACTCAAAGCGTCTCATAAGCTGTCCCCTGCTGTGGTTGTCTGTTGGCTGGTTGCGTTAGATTGGCTACTCAGCTGCGCTTCACTTGGTGGCGGAGACCAAATACCAGTAACCGCACGCGAATCAGTGGTTGACGGTACTGGCGCGGATTGGTCTGCCACTTCTTCAGTTAACACTTGCTGAATGGCCTTGATGATATTGGGATACGCTGAGCAGCGGCAAATATTACCACTCATGCGCTCAGCGATTTCTTGTACTGACAACACATCAGGATGCTGCAAGTCGCCACTGACATGGCTTGGCCATTGCTGCTTGACCTCCTCGATAAGCGCCGTTGCTGAGCAAATCTGCCCAGGCGTACAGTAGCCACACTGGAATGCGTCATGATCGTTAAAGGCTTGTTGCAATGCCGATAACGAATCAGGCATACCAATGCCCTCAATCGTCGTGATCTCATCGCCGTCATGCATAATGGCCAAAGTCAGGCAACTATTGACCCTGCGACCATTGATCAGCATGGTACACGCCCCGCACTGTCCGTGATCGCAGCCCTTTTTGGGGCCAGTGATTTGTAAATGATGGCGACACACATCAAGGAGCGTCGTGCGCGAATCAAGATTATCAAACTGATAATCTTTTTGGTTAATCGTTAACGTCAAAGTAGACATGCTGGCTTCTCGCTGGCAGAGGATATTATTAGCGTTTTTATTATCAATAATAATGCTGTAAAAATGATAACTGGGTTCAAGCAACGTTTTTAATAATGATTACTTTCGCTTAAGTTATCAACCGTTTAATTTTATTTTTCTTGTTACTCTTTGGTAAGTCTTTCGTACTATTGACTGTTGTTGCGATTTAATTTTTTTGTTATTACTCATGCACTCGGCTATGATGTTAATGATAATCATTTTAAAAATTAAGACTGGCTACATAGCTTCATATCTCATTGTAAACAATACTATTTTGTTGAATATTCCAATAAAATAATGCACTATCAGCAAATAATGCGCAAAAAAATAATACTGTTTAGATATAATATTTTTTATAATACATAACCAGCATGTCTTGATAAAAAACAGGATGACCGACCTACCTTTTTAATGATCACTTAATAGCCGCTCACACCATATAAATAACGTGGCATAAAAAATAGATAGTTATTTTTATAAAAATACGTTACTTTCTCTTCGATTCGTATTTTTGATAGCATAAATGCTCATATCTCTTGAATTATAAAATTGTACTGACCAAGCATCTATATCTCGCGCTGCTATATTTGGTATGCCAACAGATCATTGTGGCCTCATCAACCTATTTTGTGGCGCAGCTTGCAAAAAGCCTGACAGAAGATCATGTGTCACTGCCGTTTGCAGCCTCTCTCATTGTGGTTTACTTGCCTGCATATTTTTGTGTGACGAATATCGCGCGGGCAAAATATGATGCGCATCAGCGTTATAACGATCAGTTTCATACCACATTCTTAGGCCAGACCGCTTTGTTATCTAGCGAGGATTTACAAAGTACCGCCACAACCACGCTGGCTCAAGAGAGCAGTTACACCCTTGATACAGCGATTGACAGTATCTTTGATATTGCCGCTTTGATATTGAATGTTTTGTTTAATGTACTCATCATAGCTTGGTTTTTAGATGGCATCTTATTACTTGGTTATGCTTTAGGGCTTATTTTTGCGTCCGCA
Source organism: Psychrobacter sp. PSi21 (assembly GCF_054960615.1). NCBI lineage: Bacteria > Pseudomonadati > Pseudomonadota > Gammaproteobacteria > Moraxellales > Moraxellaceae > Psychrobacter > Psychrobacter sp. PSi21. The sequence continues at coordinate 55,951 of NZ_JBHNYR010000019.1, read as the reverse complement.
TTTGTCCATGTCAGGCGACATGCGTTGAAGTCAGTGGCCAAAACGGGCCAGCAATCACGACTGGATCTGACCGCAAAGCTGTTTGCCAGCTGGGACAATGTCCTTATTTTTAATAAGCATAATTACGCGCTTTATAATAATGGGCTGCAAAACAAATTTTTGACTGCCAAAAATAACAGCATCCAATCTGAATCACTCAAACATATTCATTCAAGCGTGGGCATGATTATCCTTATATTGCCTGTGTTTATCACCACGGCTTTTATTTTTCAAAAAAACTGGCAGGATGCTGCCACTATGGCTGTATTAATTGCAACGCTACCAAGACAGATTCAGCTCATGCAAATGTGTTATGCGCTGATTGGTTATCACACCAGCATCAGTCTGGTGAAAACGATGTTAGATGGTATTTTAGAGGTATTAAAACCTGATACGGTTCATTTGGATCAGTATATCCAAGCCGATCAAATACGTATTAGGCAAACAGGGGCGGTGTTTGATCCAGATGTGTTGCCTGAGCAAGGCAGAATAACGCTGGTTGGTGACAATGGCGTCGGCAAGTCTTGTCTGCTACTCAAGCTAAAACAGCATTACCAAGAGCAGGCTTATTATCTACCTGCCAAGCATCATTTGTATTTTAATCATCATACAGACCAGCAGCATAAAGGCTCAACAGGACAACAACTGATCAAACAAATTGAAGAAATCAGACAAGAGGATCAAAGCACCATCGTCATGCTTGATGAATGGGATGCCCATTTAGACCGCAAAAACACGGAAACCATAGACCACTATCTTGACGCGCTGGCCAAAACAAGGCTGGTCATTGACATCAGACACTAGGGCGTGTCTTCATTTTAAAAATGGTAATAAAAATGAGATAAATTGCCGTCAAACAAGAAAAATAGTGTCGGTAATATCGAAATATTAACAAGCTATTTGACGCAGTTTGGCAAAATTTAGCCATTTTTAGCCCATTTAAATGACCATCGATTGAATTGAAGACATGCCCTAGGTGCGCGATAAAAAATCCAGCTCGTCGATACCCGCCTGCTCGTGCGCTTTAAATGGATAACGATTGGCCATCACCATCCACGCCGCGCTTGCGGCGGGCTGTTCTTCCACAATGCCATGTCTTGGCAACATGCAAATCAGCAAAATATCAATATCCATCGTGACGCGCCTGATACCAGTGGCGTCATCATCTGTATTTGTGCCCTCTAAGCCTACATGATGCTCTGCGCGGCAGCGATTGCATTCGTTCTCGATGGTTTTGCACACGGCTTGTATTTGAGCCAGCGGCATCGGCTCCGTCAGCGATAACAAGGCGCATTGATTGGTATAGTCTGGCTTTGGCTGAGCCGCCGTCGCCGTAAAATCAGGGTTTTCAAAAGCGGTAGACAGTGTCAGATGGCCCAGCAAGGCCAGTCGCTGCCGTACTTTTGGCAGGTAATCGTCAGCCTGATAGTTGCTGCCCAGCGCAAGGAGCACAGCCGTCACTGTCCGCTGCTGTAACGTATCAGGCAGCGCCATATCAAGCGACTGTGAGATCAGTGCGGTCGTTTTTTTCATGACTGTGGCGCTACTGCTCATCGGTATCGCTGCTCTCGGTGGCAGCATGGCGGGTAATCTGTACCCCAACGGCATCAGCAGCGGTGATGGCGGTCGGTTTGGCAATACTGATGGTCACCGTTTGACAAGGATAACGGCTGAGCAATTGCTGCGCGATTTTTTCTGCCAAATGCTCAATCAGCTGCGCCTGAATCTCTTGGCACCACGCGGTGACATCATCGCACACCGCTTTATAGTTGAGCGCATCACTGACATCGTCAGATACGGCCGCTTTGGCAATACTGCTCTCAAGCGCCATATCGATCAGTAATGGCTGGGTGATGGCGCGCTCCCAATCATACACACCGATCACCGCCTCTACTTTTAGCGCTTTGACAAACACCACATCCGCTTGCGTCTGGAACATACTGTATCCTTATGATTGATTTGATTGAGCCGTCATGATGGGTACGTGAGCATGGCGGATTATGTGAGTCATTATATCGGTAGTGACATGGCAGGTTATCCTGTTTTCGCCGCAGCATCGGCACGAAGCTGCGCTGCCTTTAGCTGCTTGCTTGGGCGATGACGCCATAAGTCAATACTAAAGAGCAATAGACCAAACCAAATCAGGCCAAACACGGCCAAGCGGTGCAGGTCAAACGGCTCATGATAATAGAATACCGCCAAAAAGAAAATAAAGGTCGGTGTCAGATAATTCATAAAGCTTAAAATACTATAGGCCACCTGCTTGGTGGATTTGTTAAACAAGAGTAGCGGAATCAGCGTGATCGGGCCTGCCAGCATGAGCAGCCAAATAGACGGCGTAAACCAAAAACTCAGCTGACTGCTTGCCACATCTGCCTGCCAAAACCACCATAGACAGATCGGCACCAGCATCGTGGTTTCGACAAACATGGCATCGACTGCTGTGAGCGGTGTTTGGCGCTGGATGGTGCCGTAGGTGCTAAAGCTAAATGCCAGTATCAAAGATATCCACGGCAAATTGCCCAACATCACCACTTGTATAACCACTGACAGCAGCGCAAAGCCAATCGCCACCCATTGTAGCGTGCGCAGGCGCTCTTTAAACAAAATCATCGACAGTGCCACACCGACCAATGGGCCGATAAAATACCCCAAACTGGCCTCAAGTATCTGATCGTTATTTACCGCCCACACATAGGTGAGCCAGTTGGTCGCAATGATCAAGCCAGAAATAAAGGTCAGCGCGATCCATTTTGGCTGCTGCTTTAAAGTAATGAGCCACTGCCAGCGCTTGGTCACCACCAAGACAACCAGTAGACAAGCAAAAGTCCACACGATACGGTGTCCGATGATTTCGGTCGCATCATACTCCGCCAGCTGCTTGAAGTATAACGGAAAACCACCCCAAATAAAAAACGCACCAAGCGCGGTAAAAATGCCGCGTTTGGTGGTTTTGATGGGAGTTACGGTTTTTTTGGTACTGGTTGAGGTTTGGGTGGTCATAAGGCAAGCAACCGTTTTGGGCGTATATTGCCTGCTTACCGCGGGTAAGCAAGCAGACGTCAAAAAAAATAATAGCGCCATGATCAATCATGGCGCATGACAATAAAACATTAGGGCGTGATAGATAAAAGCAATATCAGCTGTCGATTACGGTGTTGATTGCATCAGCAGTTGGGTATCAGTCTTCACTGCTATTGACTTGCACATTCATACCAATATGATTGGCCAATGCGGCAAAATCAGGGAAGCTGGTATTGACCGTCTCCGTGCCTTCGATCGTGATTTGCTCAGCGGCGCGCAAGCTGGCCACCGTAAAGCTCATGGCAATGCGATGATCGTGGTGTGAGATGATATGACCACCACCAAAGACAGGCTGGCTGTTGTCAACAGTGTCATTATCGCCACTTGCTAGCGCGTTACGGTGCGCGCCTTTGCCATCAATAATAATACCATCGTCAGTAACCGTACAATCCACCCCAAGGGTACTCAGCCCCTCTGCCATGACGGCAATACGGTCTGACTCTTTGACGCGCAGCTCTTTAGCCCCTGTCAACACCGTGCGCCCTTGGGCACAGCTGGCAGCGACAAACAATACAGGAAACTCGTCAATCGCAAGTGGCACCAGATGCTCTGGTATCTCAATACCAACCAAATTTGAGCTGCGAATGGTGATGTCTGCCACAGGTTCGCCGCCAACGTGTGTCTCGTTGCTGAGGCTAATATCCGCATTCATCAATTTGAGAATATCGATAACACCCGTGCGCGTTGGGTTAATACCCACTTGTGTTAACGTCAGCTCGCTATCCTGACTGATGGCAGCAGCCACCATAAAGAAAGCAGCTGAAGAAATATCTGCAGGCACGGCGATATCACCAGCGGTCAGCTTACCGCCGCCCGTCACACTGATGCGGTTGCCATCGACGGTCACCTCATAGCCAAAGGCCGACAGCATACGCTCGGTATGGTCACGGCTGATCTCAGGCTGAGTGACCGTCGTGGTACCCTCTGCCCATAGGCCTGCCAGCAGCAAGCATGATTTTACCTGCGCTGACGCAACCGGCATATCATACTCAGTACCTTGCAAGGGCTTGCCAACCGTATCACGACCTGTGATGCTAAGCGGTGCCGTGCCACTATGACCCGTACTTTGGATCACCGCACCCATGGTGCGTAGCGGCGCGGCAACACGCTCCATCGGACGCTTGTTTAAGCTGGTATCACCAGTCAGCACGCTATCGAATTTTTGTGCGGCTAAAATACCAGACAATAGGCGCATGCTGGTGCCAGAGTTGCCCATGTATAGCGGGGTTTTACTTGGTTTTAGGCCATGCATGCCAACGCCATGAATGATCAACTTGCCATTGCCATTATCAGGCCCTTCGATGCTCACGCCCATATCACGAAACGCTTGTAGCGTGGCAAGGGCATCCTCCCCTTCCAAAAAGCCAGAAACGTGCGTTGTGCCTTCAGCAAGGCTACCGAGCATGATACTACGGTGTGAGATGGACTTGTCACCCGGAATGGCAATGGTGCCAGAGACGGTGTTGGTGGGCGTAATCAGGTAAGAAGATGACATGGTAGAAGTATCCGTATAAGGGGTGCTGGTTAACATATGACCAAAATGTCGCCGCGCGGCTTGCGCTCGGCCCAAAAGTCCCATTAGGGCGGTCGAATCTTGATCAATAATAAGCTGGCGCAGGTGCTGCAAATACACGCCGTATTCATCAAGGGCGCTGACGATGGCGCTTTGGTTGGCAAAAAATATGTCATGCCACATTTTTGGATCACTGGCAGCGATGCGGCTAAAGTCACGAAAACCACCCGCCGCATAGCGGAACATGTCTAGATTATCATCGTGACTTGCCAGCTGCTCGACCAAGTTAAACGCAAGCAGATGCGGCAGATGGCTGGTGTGCGCCAGTATCGAATCGTGGTGATCGGCAGCCATCGCCATCACATTGGCACCGACCGCTTCCCACAACAGTCGCGCTTTTTTGATGGCACCACGGCTACTGCTTGGCAGCTCACAGATGATAACGCTGTGATTGGCGAATAAGGTGGCGCGGCGAGCATGGTAGCCCGAATTTTCAGCGCCTGCAATCGGGTGCGCGGGTACGAAGCCCTCAGGCAACGCATCATCAAAGGCGACTCTTGCCGCCTCAATCACATTAACTTTCGTGCTACAAGCGTCCATGATCACGCAGTCGGGCGACAGCTGACCACTGTCCATCGCGGCCTTAATCGCTTGAAATATCGGCTGTACCGCTTGGACAGGCACTGCAATGACGATCAAGTCACTACCTGCCACCACCTCATCCAGCAGCGCACTACCCGCATCCAGCAAACCGTCATCAATGGCTTCGGTCACGCTGGCGGCATGCCGATCTACCGCCGTGATGCGAGCGCTGAGCTGGTTGTCTTTAATGGCTTGAGCCAAACTGGCACCAATCAACCCCAAACCAATCACACACGTCTGCTGAAACAGCGGCGCGGCGGTTAGGAGTGATGTCTTTGAAAGTGTTTTTTGCATAACGAGTAACTTAACATGATCACGCTTGGCACTGATGACATCACGATCACGATGCCATGCAGCGGTTGATTTACAGTTAACGGTTTGGCTGGGGTGTCACACCTGCTGCCGTTTAGTCGTCGTTTAAGATAGAACGTAACGTGTCAATCAGACGTAGGTTGTCTTCTGCCAGCCCAACCGTGATACGCAGCCAATCTTCTAAGCCGTAGTTGGACAATGGCCGAACGATGACCCCTTGCTCAAGCAGCGCTTGATAAATCGCTGACGCGTCTTCCATTTCTACCATCACAAAGTTGGCCTGTGAGGCAATAAAAGCCAGCCCCAAGGCATCAAACTGCTTGGTGAGCCACTGCATTTGCTCTTGATTGGTCGTGCGCGTCTGCTCGATAAAGGCTTGATCGCCAAGTGCCGCTTCAGCCGCCGCAAGGGCAAGGCGGCTGACGTTAAACGGCTGACGAATACGGTTCAGTAGATCAGCCACTGGTGCTGAGCTGAGCGCATAACCGATGCGCAATCCTGCCAGCCCATAGGCTTTTGAAAAAGTACGCACGATGACCACATTATCAAAATCATCGAGCAGCGCTTGATGACTGCTCTCAGGGGTATATTCGATATAGGATTCATCGAGTACCACCAAGACATCACTTGGCAGGCCAGCCACAAACTCGCGTACTGCCGCCCGTGTCAACAACGTCCCTGTTGGGTTGTTTGGATTGGCGATAAATACCAGCTTGGCATGATCATTGTCCAGTACCGCCGTACGCATGGCCTCAAGATCATGACCATAGCGATGTGAAGGCACTTCAATGCTCACCGCGCCCTGCATTTGTGTCACTAAGGCATACATGGCAAACGCATACTGACTATAGACGACCGCATCATTATGACCGACAAAGCTACGCGCCAAAATATCTAGTAAGTCATTTGAACCATTACCCAGTGTGATGCACTCATTAGGGACATTGGTAAAATCCGCAATGGCTTGCTTGAGATAATAGCCGTTGCTATCAGGATAACGAGCCAGTTGACCCAGCTGCTCGGTGATCGCCAGTGTCACAAAAGGTGAGCAGCCCATTGGATTTTCATTACTTGCCAGCTTGACCACATCTGAGACACCGTATTCGCGTGTCAGCTCCTCGGCAGGCTTTCCCGTTTGATAAGGAGTCAGTGCCAAAATGCTGTCATAAGCAGGGATCAGCGGTGATAAATCGTTCATTGACATAAAAATCCTTAGGGGTCTGCGCCCTTTTTATAGGCTATTATTATTCAAACAAAATGATATATGCCGTTATCGTTTGTTATATGGTCTCGTTTTGTAGGCTGATACGACCATATCATCACTCATAGTTATTATAGGACGGCTTTTGGATACGAGCCCAGCACGCGCAAATCTTTTACCAAAGGACGGATATCAGCAATGGCGGCGCTGACATTTGCATCATTGATGTGACCATTCATATCGATAAAGAAGACATAAGCCCATTTGTTTGGACGCTCAGGACGCGTCTCAATACTGGTCATCGATACGCCGTGATACGACAATGGCTTTAATATCTCAATCAAAGCGCCTGCTTTGTCATGCGCCGAGACCACAATGGAGGTTTTGTCTTGACCTGACGGGGCAACTGACTCGTGACCAACGATCAAAAAGCGCGTGGTGTTGCTTGGGTTGTCTTCGATATTAGAATACAGCTTGTGTAAGTCATACTCAGCCGCAGCCACATCACCTGCAATGGCGGCAGAGTGCCATTCGTTTTTGAGGCGGCGAGCCGCTTCACCATTACTAGAGACCGCGACGCGCTCTACATTTGGGAAGTTCACATCAAGCCAATGACGGCACTGGGCGAGTGACTGCTGATGTGAGTAGATACGGCTTAGGCTATCAACCTTGGTATGCTCGGCGACCAAGAAGTTTTGGTGAATGGGCAGCTCGACTTCACCGATGATTTTAAGCGTTGAAGACAAAAAACCGTCCAAAGTGTGATTGACCACGCCTTCAGAAGAGTTTTCAACTGGCACCACGCCGTACATGGCGGTGCCTGCTTCTACTTCGCGGAACACGTCAGTGATGGTGTTTAGCGGCATGGTATCAGCAGCTTTACCAAAGTGTTTGAGCGCAGCGGCATGAGTAAAGGTACCTACAGGCCCCAAAAAGGCAATGCGCTGCGGCGCTTCCAAATCCAAGCAAACCGACATGATTTCACGGAACAAGCGCGCCATCTTTTCGTCAGCGATCGGGCCTGTGTTGCGATCCATTACCGCTTTTAGCACCTGCGCTTCACGTTCAGGACGATAAAAGATGGGGTTTTGCGTCTCACCCTTGGCATCTTTACTGCTTAGATTGTGCTCTTTTTTGACCGTCGCCACTTGCTGCGCCAACTTGGCACGGTTGTTGATCAGGGTCTGGATCTCACAGTCTACCGCATCAATGCTTTGACGCAGGCCGTTTAAAAACACTTGGTCGGTTGTGCTATCGCTGACATCAGAAGTCACTTGATTTAGATTGTCGTTTTGTTGATTTGATGACTGCTCGCTCATTACCGCCTATCCTTTTTTAGAACTGTTATTGATCACTATGATGAGAATGGGTGCTGGGTCATTTGGGGCTGCGCCTGATCACTTAATTTACCTCAAGTCAGTTTTCTTAAACAGTCACAACGATGTTAAGAAGAGGTTAAGAAGGCACATACTGTATTGGCTGATGACCTACCAGCCGCCCCTACTATAGCAAAAACTGCGCACAGTGCCCATGCGTAAATACGCTAAATAAAATAAATGCCTGTAAATGACAAAACAAGCGTACCCTGCAGCGTCGTCAAGCATTACCAAGCGGCGGCAAACTCAGGGCGAACCCAAGCCCAAAACTGTGTTACAGTTTCAGCTATTCTATTAGCCAACTTTTCTATTAGCCGACTTTGCCACCCACTCTCACAATAAGGATAAAAAATGAGCGCATTACAACAGCTTCGCACCATGACCACAATTGTCGCTGATACTGGTGATCTGACCGCCATTGGCCGCCTAAAGCCGATTGACGCCACCACCAACCCAAGCCTGATCACCAAGGCGCTGACCCACCCCGACAACCAAGCGATGCTGGCAGAAACCATGAGCCGCCACCAAGGTGATGTGGACGCGGTGATTGACGCCCTGACCGTTCAGCTTGGCTGCGATATTCTCACATTGATCGATGGGCGCGTGTCCACCGAGGTTGATGCAAGGCTGTCTTATGACACCAAGGCCACGATTGATAAAGCCACTGCCTATATTGACGCTTACCAAAAAGCGGGCGTCGATCCACAGCGGGTACTGATAAAAATGGCCGCCACGTGGCAAGGAATCGAAGCGGCGCGCTATCTGGAAACACAAAATATTCACTGCAACTTAACCTTACTCTTTGGTCAGCATCAAGCAGTGGCCTGCGCCGATGCAGGCGTTACCTTGATCTCGCCTTTTGTCGGTCGTATTTTGGATTGGCAAAAACGCCAGCAGAACCGCCAGCAAATACCTGTGAGTGAAGACATGGGTGTGCAGTCGGTTAAGCTGATTTACCAATATTACAAACAGCACGGCTACGACACGCAGGTCATGGGCGCAAGCTTTCGCTCAGTAGAGCAGATATTGGCGCTGGCAGGTTGCGACTTGCTCACCATCGCGCCGGACTTGATCGATAAGCTGGCGGCGCTGGATGTCGACGTGCCGCGCCAGTTATCTCCTGAGATGGCCACAGCACTGGCACCAATGACCCGTGTGGGCTTGACGCATGAAGAATTTAGCGCCGCCTACCAACAAGACAAAGTCACTCAAAGCTTATTACCCAAAGGCATTGATGGCTTTATCAATGCCCGTGATGAGCTGGCACAAACATTGGCCGCCATTCGCCGTTAATTGTTCGCCGTTAATTGGCTAAAACATGGCACACACTTAATACTTTAAAGCATAAAGTATAAGCCATAAAAAAGCGCCCATCATCAGGGCGCTTTTTTATGTTGCAGGCTTAAATGATCAGCCTTTTATGCTTTTAATACCGTATATACAGGCACAGGAAACTCGCCATGCAAATCGACCAAATCCAGCAATACCAAGACCCCGACAACGGTATGCGCCGCAGATTGACACAGCTCATAAGCCGTGTTTAGCGTACCACCAGTGGCAAGAATGTCATCAACGAGCAGCACCCGCTCAGGTGGCAGGTTGTTTTGCATCTCAAGCGTGTCTTTACCATACTCTAGCGCATAAGATTTGTTGGCCACAGGTGGTGGCAGTTTGCCAGGTTTACGCAGCAAGATCATGCCTTTACCCAAGCGACCTGCCAGCAAGCTTGCAAATACAAAGCCGCGCGCTTCAACCGCGCCCAAGCAGTCCACCTCATCCATCAAGCCTTCTGGCAAAGCGTCCAATAGCGCATCGATCACCGCATCGATATGGCTGCGCAGTAGCGGCGTGATGTCATAAAAATCGATCCCTTCTTTGGGGAAGTTTGGCACGGTGCGAATGATGTCCCAAAAAGCGTGATCGGTATTTCGCGTTGTTGTAGATGAATGTGCCGCGTCAGTAGCGCTCATAGTAACCCTTACTTTAGATATGGCTGGTTAACTGTTTAAAGAGTGAAAAACAGCTCAAATTTTTGGTGGCTATCATAGCATAATTCGTCCGTGCTGACGGCAAAAGCGGCCAAAATCTTACCCTTATGGCACAGCAGCGGCACCATAAATATGCTACGGTGACTTGATAAGTGCGAGGCCATCTCAATATACAAGTGTAAACTTAAGCACGTATAAATCAGATATATGCTACACTACGTGCGTTTTTGTGGTCTGTAATTGGACTATAGAATTGGTAACTATGATAGGACTGTTTATGAAACGTTATGAATGTATCGTCTGTGGCTGGATTTATGATGAAGCACTTGGCTGCCCCGAAGAAGGCATTGCTCCAGGCACCAAGTGGGATGACATCCCTGATGACTGGACCTGTCCTGAATGCGGTGTCGGTAAACTTGATTTTGAGATGGTAGAACTTTAAGCAGGAGCGCCCATGATGCACTCTCACAACGATACAGACGCCGAATCAGTCAGCACTGATGAGCGGCAGGCGACCAGTAGCCATACTGACTCACGCCAAGCTACTGACGATGCGACTGGCCTTGTCAATAGCTCTGAGCAATACCCAACGCCCGATTGGGAAAAGTTTGGCCCGCACCGCTGGCGGGTTTCCGATCTGAGCGAGCATTTGTATCAATCGATGATCGATATCGGCGATGGCATTGAGCTGTGTGTTGAGGCAGGCGGTAACCCAAACCACCCACCCCTGCTGATGGTCATGGGCCTTGGCTCACAAATGGTATTTTGGCCAGACAACTTTATCAAGCGCTTGATTGATGCTGGATTTTTTGTGATTCGCTTTGACAACCGTGATATTGGCCTGTCTTCTAAAGTACAAATTGAGGGCTTACCGCGTGTCAGTCAGCTCAAAATGATGCTGCGCTTGCAAACTGGCTTATCTAATAAAAGCCAGCAGGTCGCCTACAATTTGACTGATATGGCAGAAGACACCGCTCGCTTGATCAAGGCACTGCATCTGGGCAGCACCCACTTGCTGGGCGCGTCTATGGGCGGAATGATTGCCCAAATCGTCGCCGCCCGTTATCCCAGTTTGACCAAGCGACTGGCACTACTGTTCACCACCACCAATCGCGCCTTTTTAAGACCACCAAAGGTCAAGCAGCTCTATACTTTGATCAACCGTCCAGAGAGTCATTCTGAGCGTGACATCGTACGTCATAGTGTTTGGTTTATGAAAACGGTCGGCACGCCCGGTCATGTCAATGTACGCACGGTACGTGAGATCGCCAAACTGCGTTATCAGCGTAACTTCCATCCCCTTGGCACAGTGCAGCAGCTCAATGCGATTTTGGCATCAGGCTCGATCAGTCGCTTTAGCAAACAAGTCAAAGCGCCCACCATCGTGATTCATGGTAGTGCAGATGGCTTACTACCGCCCTCTCAGGGCCGCGTGGTTGCCAAAACCATCCCCAACGCTACTTTCCATCTGGTTGAGGGTATGGCACACGATCTACCTGACTATTATCAGCCTTATTTGGTTGATTTGATTCGCAGTCATTTGCTGGCGTAAGCGGCATAAATAATCGTACAAAAAAGAGACGCTATCAATAGCGTCTCTTTTTTATGGATGATGATACTAAACCGTCATCATTATCTAATCTGAGCAGTCCACTGTTTCACCTTTAGTATTGATACACACCTTCTGACCATTTTTAAGCGTGCTGACCCATGCCTTACCGTCCTTAAACACCCATGCTGGTACGCCATGATAATTGTCACGGTCTAACGCATCGCTATCAGCAAATTGGAACGGGATCACCAGCCTTCCGCCCAGATTGACAAAACCCCATTTGTCATCAATGCGCACGCCTGCCAGCTGTTCAGAAAACGGCCTGACTTCATCAAACGAATAATTAATCATGATCTCTTCTTGATCATCAATAAAGCCCCAGCGTCCATCTTGCTTGCGCGGTGTCCAAGTGGTAACGGGCGCAGCGGTGGGTATCTGCGGCTTTATTGGAGTGATGTTTGGCTCACTGCTGGCGCTGAGAGGATTGCTGCTCGGCATCTGCTCATTGGGTGACGGTTTTGGTTCTGATGGCATTGATATCAGATTGCCATTTTTGTCAATACTGGTGGTGCCTTGGCGGCGTTTGACCTGCGCGGTGCCACTGCGATAATCCTCAATATTACGAACATCGCCTGCAAACGCAAAAACCGTTCGGTTGCTGGTATCGATCACACCAAAGTCGCCTGCGCGTTTGACCACAATACGGCCTTCAGACACTGGTCGCGCCCAACCGCTGCCATCACTGATACGATCATACATGGTCGGTATCACCTCCTGCCCTTGCAGGTTGATATACCCAACACGGCTACTGCGCTGCACTGGCATGAGGCCGCCTGCGATTTTGTCCGCGGCCACGCTTTGGTAGCGCGACAGGTTCGCGACAGGCTTGCCACTTTTGTCAATCAGTGCCACAGGCGCACCAAAATCTTTGGTTGCCAAAAAATAATTGCGATTGGCAGTACAAGCGACATTTTTATAGTAGCTTTTGGGCAGCTGACAACTGGCAGCATGCGCCGCTGGCATGGTCAATAAACTACCATACAGCAAACCTGCAAACATTGCGGCTTGAGAAGAAAAAGACAGATATTTTGTTGGTAAAGTTATCTTGGTCGTTAACACACGACGAATATAAGTATTACTTAAAGACATAAATAGACCTAGAGTAGAGGGCATCATTAAACCTTCCCGATCATAAGAACACTACAGATAAAACGCTAGGAAAATATGACCCTATCACAGCGCTCGACAGATGATCGGGGCGTATAGTATGATGGCTAAGATTAGCCCATTTTTAGCTGAAAGGGTAACAAATTCCAAGGCTAAGACCAATACACATCCTGTAAATATGTAACGACAACCTATACTTTTTGTCCGCTATCTGTGCGGCCTACCTAAAGTATCGCCCTGTTCACTTATTTTACCCTATCTATCAACAGCCATACTTTTGATGATACACCCACATGACCAATCACTCTTGGCATGCTATAGGGCGGTCAGTGTTTGTCTTTTTTTTGGTCATAACAAACCACCGCAACAAACTTTTTTCGACTACGATATCGTAAGGATCGCTTATGGCTGTCACCGACTCCCGCTCTGCTGCTATTGGTCTGACCATTGGTTGTATTATTTTTGGTCTGGGTAGCTTGATCGTTGCACATGTGGATATTGGTGGCTGGGCCATGTCTTTTTGGCGCTTGGCGGTCTCTGGTATCGTGTTTGCAGTATTGGCAAAATTCAGCGGCCAAAAACTGCCGCACTCTCGTCGTGCTATTGTCTTTGGCCTGCTCTCTGGCGCATTTTTGGGTCTGGATTTGGCACTGTGGCATGAGAGCATTCATGCCGTTGGCCCAGGAATATCCACGCTACTGAACAGCTTGCAGATTTTCTTTTTGGCCGCGATTGGGTTTTTGTATTTTAATGAGCGCCAGTCGATTGTGCAGCTGGCAAGTTTGGTGCTGGCCATGCTGGGTGTGGCAATGATCGGCAGCCCTGAGTTTTCACACAATACCAATGCCACTTGGGGCTTTGTCACAGGGATTGTCTCTGGGGCGATGCTGGCGGCGTCCATGACCTTTATTCGTAAGACTCATGATGCCGAGCCGACACCAATCTTTGTGCTGATGCAACTGGTCAGTATTGGCGGCGTGCTGGCGATGATTGTACCGATGCTGATTTTGGACGCTGGGCATATTATGCCCAACACCATGGCAGATATTGGCTGGATTTTGGTATACGGTGCGGTGATGCAGTGCTTGGCGTGGGGCTTGATCGCCTACTCGATTCCAAAATTATCGCTGGCGCTGACAGGATTGCTGCTATTGACTGAGCCTGTCGCCGCCTTAGTGATTGATTACACGTGGCTGGACAAGCCCATTAATGGTCTACAGTGGGGCGGCGCGGCGCTGACCATGTTTGCCATTTATTTGGGCTCGTTAAAACCCAAACCGCGTGCCCTGCGCCAATACCGCTTTTTTTCACGCTTTTACAAACGCCCATAAAATACGTGCCTGCCAACACCATTTATTGATTATGGCTTTTGACGATTAAACAGCGCGTTTAGCACAATAGCGGCCAAGGTGGCCGTGCCAATACCGCCCAAATCAAAACTGCCAAGATGTAGGCTAAAATTACCTGTGCCCATAATGACCGTGACTGCCGCGATAATCAGGTTGCTGTTTTTGCTAAAATCAATATGATTGTCGATCCAGATTTTGACCCCAGCAACCGCAATCAAACCAAAAACCACGATGGAAGCACCGCCAAGGAGTGCAGGCGGAATGGTCTGGATAATAGCGCCAAATTTTGGCGATAATCCCAATAATATTGCCACCAAGCCTGCCATCACAAAGATGGTGGTGCTATAGACTTTGGTCACCGCCATCACGCCGATATTTTCAGCATACGTGGTCACGCCTGTACCCCCAAACCCTGCCGAAAAAGTCGTCGCCAAACCATCAGCTAAAAATGCGCGTCCCATATACGGAGTGACACGCGCTTTGGTCATACCCTCGACCGCCTTAAAATGACCGAGGTTTTCGGCAACCAAGATAAAGGCAATGGGCGCAATCAAAATAATAGCGCTCAGCTCAAAGCGCGGCGTATGAATACTGGGCAGTCCCAGCCAAGACGCAGCGGCGACCTGACTAAAATCAATGGCCGCGCCTAGCCCCATGATATTGGTCAACACAAAATATGCTATATAAGACAATATCAAGCCGACCAATAGCAGCAACCGGCGTAACATACCGCGCGTAAAGACCGCCACTCCGCTGATCAATAATACGGTCAGTGCGGCGACCCAAGCATCAAACTGATTGGCAGAGACGCCTTGTATCGTCACAGGCGCAAGGTTCAGACCGATAATCATCACGATAGCACCGGTGACCACTGGTGGCATTAAACGCTCAATCCAGCCCGTCCCCGTCTTAATGACCAGTAGTCCCACCAGCGCATAGAGTATCCCGCAGGCCATAATGCCGCCAAGCGCGACATTGAGATTGTCATTAAAACCTGAACCGGCATAAGCGGTCACCGCAATCACAGGGCCAATAAAGGCAAAGCTTGAGCCCAAATAACTGGGCATACGGCCGCCTGTGATGATAAAGAACATCACCGTACAAATCCCTGACATCAAAATGGCCAGATTGGGGTCAAAACCCATCAATAAGGGTGCCAGCACCGTCGCACCAAACATCGCAAAGGTATGCTGCACACCCAGCAGTAGGCTTTTTGAGGCAGGGAGGTATTCGTTGATGCCAACAGGATTGCGGTCAAGATCACCTTTAAACGGTCGCCATGTGGGGAACCATTGACCATTGTCAAAATCTGGATTGGAGGGTAACGGTACGGTATCACTAGAAGGGGTGGTTACATCTGCAGAATGATCTGGATGAGAGGTCATGCGCGCTTATCCTATGTGATCCAAGCTCATATTAGCGCAATATTCACTCAGACGGATTGAAGGAGAAAAAAAAGCTTACTCACGCTTATGTTCTCCGTGCAGTGTCACCTACCTGCCTGCTTTGGCGTAGCAGTCTACCTGCCTGATACGGCCGATACTATTTGTGTGCCATTGCCAAATTTGTCTAGATGTCTCAGAGCAGATATGTTTTACTAAGCCCACCGCTTGGCTGCGCACCGTGATACGGTGATGGATCGCGCAAACTTACAGGATGTTACATAAGCGTTGATGCTCAGCATCATAACGGAATTTAATCATAAACAAAAGCGATTATTCACCCATCATCCGTACTGCCACGTTTACACAACATCATAGACGACGCCCCATTCCGCTGCATCTACTCATGCGTATACTGACCCCCTTAACCGTAGCGCCATAAGATGACGGCTATAATGTGCGGCAGTGCTTTATTGAGTATCTGTTTGGCTTGGCTTTAATGTGTGCCCCTCATGGCGATTTGCTTGTTATTTGAGCACTTATTTAACCACTTAATTGATAATATTGGTAACCCTTATGATCAGTGTCTTTGATTTATTTAAAATCGGTATTGGCCCTTCAAGCTCACATACGGTCGGCCCTATGGTCGCGGCCAATTTGTTTTTGGCTTCTTTGGCAGCGCAATTTGACTTAACCGATGTCACTCGCATTGAGGTTGAGCTATACGGTTCGCTTGCCGCTACTGGGCACGGCCACGCGACCGACACCGCCATTTTTTTAGGCCTACTGGGGCATACCCCAAGCACCATCGATACGCGCATGACCAGTGACTACCTTGCGCCTATTTTTAATGATCAAGTGCTGAATGTCGCAGGCACTCACACGATCAACTTTGATACGGCGCGAGATATTTATTGGCATGATGATATGGTACTGCCCTATCACCCCAACGCCTTGACCATCCGTGCTATTTTATCCGATGGTCAACGCTATCAGCAGACCTACTACTCTATCGGTGGCGGTTTTGTCATTAACGAAGCCGATGCCACCAGTCCTGATACCGATCATGCCAGCCCAACCATTGATGCCGTGCCCTATCCTTTTAATGATGCTGCCGAGCTGTTGGCACAGTGTCGTGAACATCGGCTGAGCATCAGTGAGCTGGTACTTGCTAACGAATGCCACTACCGTGATGAGGCTGCCGTATTTGCCTATTTGGATGCCATTTGGGACGTGATGCAAGACTGCGTCACCCAAGGCTGCCAAAACAATGGCATCCTGCCCGGTGGTCTTGATGTCAAGCGCCGCGCACAAGATCTTTATGCACAGCTGTGCGCCGAAAAAGACCAACCCATCTCCCAAACGGACAAGCTGGCGGCAATGGACTGGGTGGATTTGTACGCGCTGGCAGTCAATGAGGAAAACGCCAATGGTGGTAAGGTGGTCACTGCACCGACCAACGGCGCTGCTGGTATCATCCCTGCGGTCTTGCATTATGTCCGCGACTTTTTGCCAAACTACAGTGAGCAAGGCGTACGAGACTTTTTGCTCAATGCCACCGCTATCGGCAGCCTGATCAAACAAAATGCGTCTATCTCTGGCGCTGAGGTCGGCTGCCAAGGTGAGGTTGGCTCAGCCTGTGCGATGGCGGCCTCCGCCCTTGCGCAAGTGATGGGCGGCGACCCTGCCAAATGCTTGAATGCAGCTGAGATTGGTATCGAGCACAACTTGGGTCTGACGTGCGACCCGATCGGCGGTTTGGTACAAGTACCTTGTATTGAACGTAACGCGATGGGCGCGGTCAAAGCCATCAACGCGGCGCGCCTTGCCTGTCGCGGCAATGGGCAACATTTGGTATCGCTGGACAAGGCCATCCAAACCATGAAAGAAACAGGCGCTGATATGTCCGACAAATACAAAGAAACGGCACGCGGTGGCTTGGCGGTGTATGCAGACAATCGCATTCCCACAGCCACTCATGGCGTGAGTGTCAACTACAGCCAGTGTTAACAGCGCTGGTTATCAGTACGGGTGACGAGTACTGACCATGACACTTTTCATCACGCACAAAAAAGCCTCTATCATGATAGAGGCTTTTTTATCGAATATGTGCTGCGCTGTCAAACATCTCAGCGATTATTCAGCAGTTTTTGATACCACTTCGTTCAAATACCATACTGGCTTAACCATACCTGAGTCTGTATCTGCTACTGCTTCTTGACGAACATCAAGCACATAGCGATAGTTTGGCTCATAGGTGAAACCCTGAATGGTGCCGTTCAATGTGTTGAAGTTTTTCTGATAAGTTTGACGATACTGCAAGCACTCAGACTCAATCTTGCTGCCGTTAGATGTCATAAATTCACAAACAGCTTTACGCGGAGCGATTTCGACTTCAAAGCTTGGAATGTTCACAACTTTTACGTTCATTGGCTGTCCTTCAACCACCATGGTACGCTCGTCGTTCATGTCCATAGTCGAACAGCCTGCTAGGGCAAAAGTGGTCATCAATGCGGCGATTGCTAGCTTTTTCATATGTCTTTCCTCAGTTTATTATTAATATCGTTCAATATGCAAATTGCAAAACCCAGTAAGTTTTCTATGAACAGTATTGGCTTAGCAGTTGAATCACAAATAATAAATCAGACCTCAAAACTACTGATGATTATCCATTTGTTACTATCAAAACTCTCTATGGCAATCGACAGATAAACAACGCTTGTCATCGTTTACCAAAACATCAGCCATTACTGTTTGTTGTTTTACTGCGTACCAGTATAGACTCGGCAAAACCTTGCCATCTATGGCTGCTTTGTAACATCACGTCAGCATTTGCAACTGATGTGAATATATCGTATTCACATCGCACGTTATATTTACCTTTCACACTAAAAAAACACGAGCAGCTATCTGCAAAAGTGCGCCATAAATCAGCTGCGATAATCGGCATTGATCTTCACGTAGTCATAGGACAAGTCGCAAGTATAGACCGTATCGCTGGCGTCACCACGTGCAAGATCGATGTGTACCGTGATCTCAGGGCGACTCATCACACGGTTGCCATCCGCTTCAGTGTATTCAGGTGCCACGCCGCCATTTTGACAAATCATCACGTCATCCAGCGACACATCCACCTGCTCAGTATCCAAGTCCTCAACACCTGCATAGCCAACGGCTGCCAGCAAGCGTCCCCAGTTGGCATCACTGGCGAAAAAGGCGGTTTTTACCAGTGGAGAATGCGCCACGGCATAGGCCACATCACAGCATTCTTCTGTGGTTTTGCCGCCTGTGACTTTCACGGTAATAAATTTGGTCGCGCCTTCACCATCACGAACGATCAGCTGTGCCAAACGCACAAACACGGCTTGTAACGTGTCAAACAACGCTTGGTAGTGCGGATGCTCAGGGCTGTCGATGATGTCGTCACTGGCTTTACCAGTAGCGATAAGCACGCAGCAGTCATTGGTCGAGGTGTCGCCATCGACAGTGATGCGGTTAAACGACTGCTCATTGATACGGCTGAGCATCTCTTGCAGCACATCTGCAGCGATGTTGGCATCGGTCGCCACATAGCCGAGCATGGTGGCCATATTTGGGCGAATCATGCCAGAGCCTTTAGATATCCCTGTGATGTGATAGCGTGTGCCCTCTACATCCAGTTGCTCACTGGCTATTTTGGGCACGGTGTCGGTGGTACGGATACCATTGGCAGCGGCTAACCAGCTGTCAGCGCTGAGGTTGGCGATGGCGCTATCCAAACCTGCGATAACCGCATCGCTATTTAACGGCTCTCCGATCACCCCTGTTGAGAACGGCAATACTGCGGCGGTATCTACCCCAGCTTTGTCCGCCAGTGCACTACAAATGGCTTCTGCACGGCGTTTGCCATCTGCCCCTGTACCTGCATTGGCATTACCCGTATTGATGACCAAATAACGTGGGCTTTGCTCGGCAAAATGGGTGCGCAAGATACGTACTGGCGCGGCGCAAAAGGCATTTTTGGTGGTGACCACTGCGGTTGCCGCGTTGTCAGCGATTTCTATTACCACCAAGTCATCACGATCTTTGTAGCGCACGCCAGCAGCCGTGGCACTAAGTTTGATGCCTTCGATGGGATAGATGGTATTGGGTACAGCAACATTTCCGACAGCCATAAAAAAAATCCTTATTTGTTTATTGTGGTAGATAAATGGGATAAAACCGCTTAATAGAGCGCGCGATACGCTCAGTCTTCAGCCAAGTCAAACGCTGACCAGATCGGCGCATGGTCTGAGGGCTTTTCCATGGCGCGTAGTGGATAGCTGATGCCTGCATCAACACACATTGAGGTCAGATCAGGGGTACATAAAATATGGTCGATACGTAGACCGCGCTTGGGATCGTCATCAAAGCCGCGGCTACGATAATCAAACCAGCTATACAGCTCGGTACTGGTGGGATAATGCAAACGATAAGTGTCGGTCAGGTCTCGTGACAGTAGCGCATCATACCATTCGCGTTCTTCTGGCAAAAAGGAGCATTTTCTGTTTTTAAGCCAGCGTTTGGCATTGGCGTCACCAATACCGATGTCGATATCCGCAGGTGAGATGTTCATATCGCCCATCACGATCAGCGAGCGCCCTTCGGCTTTTAGCGTGTCAATATAAGCCATCAAGTCGGCATAATATGCACGCTTCATTGGAAACTTGGTGGGGTGATCGGCGCTTTCGCCTTGCGGAAAATAGCCATTCAGTACGTCGATTTCGCGACCTTGTAGTTCGTAGCGAGCATGAATAAAGCGTTTTTGCGCGTCTTCATCGTCGTTTGGAAAGCCTTTTTGCACAAAGATAGGCGCAACTTTTGACAGTAGCGCGACGCCATAATGCGCCTTTTGCCCAAAATATTCGACATGATAGCCCAAGCCCTCGACGTTTTTGAGCGGAAACTGTTCATCATGGACTTTGGTTTCTTGCAACCCCATCACATCAGGGTCGATTACATCGCGTACGGCTTCCAGCTGATGCTGACGCGCACGGATACCATTTATATTAAAACTGACAAAACGGGTCATGCCTTATCCTATAATTGTTTTGAGTGAATGTCTCTTGATATCAGGTTTTACCGCCCAATAGGCTTGTGCATTATCATGCGGCGGTTTATCTTGTTATCATTTATCTTTGCTGGCAAGCTGCCTAACGGCCATTACTTGCTTATTTTTCGTCTGTTTGTTGAGCCCTATTATGTCTACGATAAAGCCGCACACCAAAAACAATACCTCTGGCACGGATGCCACGCTGCCGCCACTATTTGCCACCGATTATCACGTCTATATCAACCACACCGACGCTGGCGGCATTGTCTATCATGCCAATCACTTAGTGTTTTTTGAAAACTGCCGCCGCGACTGGTTTACTCAATTGGGTCTAAATGGCTATTTTTTGCAAACCGATAACGGCGATATACAGCATTTTGTGGTCAGCCAAGTCCAGTTGCAATATCGCAAGGCCATTTTGCTGGACGATACCATCAGTGTACGTATCGATCGGGTAGCGTTAAAACCCGCCAGCATGACGTTTTATCAAAGCATTCACCGCGCGGCGCCTGATACCACAGCGAATGACGCTCAAGACACCGCGCCCAGCGATACGCTACTCAGTAGCGGTCAGGTGGTGATTGCTTGCGTGCAAAACCAAGTCAAATCTGACGCTGATGCCAGCTTGGCACCGATGCGTCCGATCAGAGTGCCACAAAAGCTCTATGATAGCATTCAGCGCGCCATCACGCAGCAAGCAGCAACGCAAAACCTCAATTGAAACCGCGATCCTTGATATGACCAAAACCGATCACCAGCCGCTTGTTTGCCAAAATCCCATGCTGACCTTTGATCGGCTGTCAGTTACGTCGCAACTATCTGAGCGCCAACCATCGCCCAAGATATTGGTCAATAATGCCAGTGGGCAGCTGCATTCAGGTCAGCTGACGGTACTGACTGGCGCTTCGGGTAGCGGCAAATCGGTGTTGCTCAAAGCACTTGCTGGATTGTCGCCTATCCACTCAGGCGAGGTGTATTATCATAGCGCGCCTGACCCTTACACACCTACCCATTCACCAACGCGCCAGCCGCTCAGTACGACCACGCCGACACACTGGCGCGCAAAAGTGGCTCTATTGGCACAGCATCCCATACTGATAGAAGGCAGTGCACTGGACAACCTTAAGCTGCCCTACCGTTTGCAAGCACATCAAAAACAACACTTTGATATCGGCTGGCATCATAAGCAGCTTGCCCGCCTTAGCCGTGATGCGGCGTTGCTGGCTCAGTCAGCGGCGCAACTGTCTGGCGGGGAGCGGCAACTGATCAACACCTTGCGCTTATTACAACTAAATCCCTGCGTCCTATTGTTAGATGAGCCAACGGCAGCACTGGATGGCGACACAGC
Organism: Psychrobacter sp. PSi21; assembly: GCF_054960615.1. Taxonomy (NCBI): domain Bacteria; kingdom Pseudomonadati; phylum Pseudomonadota; class Gammaproteobacteria; order Moraxellales; family Moraxellaceae; genus Psychrobacter; species Psychrobacter sp. PSi21. The sequence continues at coordinate 33,927 of NZ_JBHNYR010000019.1, read as the reverse complement.
GCAGCAACTGATCGCAATGTTGCTGCATTGGCTGCATGAGTCGCCGCAGCGCACGCTTTTATGGGTGACGCACGATATTCGCAGTATTTTGCCACAAGCAGACCAGCATTGGCAGATGCGCGCAGGTGTACTGACAAACATCAGTAACGGATAAAAGGACAAAGGGTTATGGATGGCAGCAGCCAAATACAAGCGTTTTTGACCTATACCGATGTGGCACTGGCCAGCAGTCTTATCCTTGTGGTGATGGCGATTTCATGGCGGCTGCGCTTACGGCTGACAGGGACGCTATTGATGGCGGCATGTCGTACCGTGATCCAGCTCAGCTTTATCGGGCTGATATTGGCATGGGTCTTTGCTCGCGAGCAGTGGTATGAGGTGCTGACCATTCTGACCATCATGACTTTGATTGCCGCGACTGCCGCAAAAAATCGCGTCAAACGTGCTTACAAAGGCTTATGGACAGACACATTGATAGCGGTAGCCACCTCAGCGCTGTCAGTCACCGCTGTGGCAATTGTACTGATTTTGCATATTGAGCCGTGGTATACCCCGCAGTTTATCATCCCCATCTTAGGGCTGGTTTTGGGCAACTCATTGACTGCCATTTCACTCACCAGTAGCCAGCTGGTCACTGCCTTTTATGAGCAGCACACCCGTATCGAGATGCTCCTGTCGTTATCTGCCACCCCTTTTGAGGCGGTGCATGCGTCCATACGCGCCGCCATTGTCAATGGCATGACGCCAACGCTCAACTCTATGCTGGTGGTGGGTATTGTTAGTTTACCAGGGATGATGACAGGACAAATCCTTGCAGGCGCAGATCCAACGCAGGCGGTACGCTACCAAATCGTTACCATGTTTTTGATTTGTGCCAGCAGCACCCTTGGTTGCACCATCAGTGCGCTGCTCATTTATCGCCGTTTTTTTAACGACAAGCAACAACTTATCTTATCACCGTGACGTAATTTTCTTTATAAACAGCAACATACAAACCCTTTCAACCGTTTTGTCCAGTATTTTTCACAAACTGCTAAGTTCTTGCTTAGCCGTACAAGAGTCAATCGGCACTATGCTACTCTTTAATCAGTGCTCATTATGCCCTGCCCCAGTGACTGCCCGTTTTGTTTGACCCGCCAGCTGCGATAGACACTGCCTACTACCTACTGCTGGATAGCGTGGACGCTGCTGGGATAAGCAGTGATGCAGGATGATGGCAGCACGATCGTAGCAGCCCGTCAATGAAACAAGGATGTTGTTGCGCCAAGCGGGATTGGAGCCGCGTCCGCGCTGATTTGTGTTATTGACATGGATGTGACTGACGTCCATTGGACGCTTTCTAACATAAATCATTAAATTTGGAGGACGCTGACTATGACAGTGAACAAACCTTGGCTTGCGAACTATCCTGAAAGTGTGCCCAAAACCATCGATCCTGATGCCTATGGCAATCTGATTGAGCTGTATGAAGAATGCTTTAATCGCTACCGCTATCATCCCGTCACCATTTGTATGGGCGTGACCCACACCTATGACGATGTCGATAAAGCCTCGATTGCAGTAGCGGCATGGCTACAAGCGCAAGGACTGCCGCGTGGCAGTATTGTGGCACTCATGATGCCCAACGTGCCGCAATACCTGCCGATCATGATTGGTATTTTGCGCGCAGGCTATGTATGTACGCCAGTCAATCCGCTCTACACTGGTCGCGAGCTGCGCCATCAGCTCAATGACTCTGGCGCAGAGGTTATCTTTTTGGTAGACAACTTTGCGCAGGCGTTAAAGCAAGTGGTCGATGAAACCGCCATCAAACGCATCGTACTGTCAAAGATGGGCGATATGATGGGGTTAAAAGGCATCTTGGTCAATACCGTCATCCGCCAAGTCAAGCGGTTGGTGCCCAAATACAATCTAAATGATCCCAAACATGAGGTCATCAAATTCCCCGATGTGCTGCGCCGTGGTAAAAACCTGCCCTTTGTGTCAAAAGAAATGTCGTTAGATCAGCGAGCCATCTTGCAATACACAGGCGGCACCACAGGATTGTCCAAAGGCGCGATATTTAACCAGCGCAATATCGTAGCTGCAGGACTACAGTCGGAAGCATGGTATCGCCCTGTCACCTCAGAGATTGATGAGGCTTATATCAATATGGTGATGGCGCTGCCGCTATATCATATTTTTGCCTTTATGCTGAGCCTATTGGGTATGCGCTCAGGGTATACCTTTATCTTGGTGCCCAATCCGCGCGACTTACCGGGATTTGTCAAAACCTTATCCAAACAGCCGTTTCATATTTTCCCAGCGGTCAATACCTTATTTAAAGGCCTACTCGACCAGCCCGATTTTAAGTATTTAGACTTTAGCGCGCTCCACATTTCACAAGCAGGCGGCATGGCAGCCACCGAGCAAACCGCCGCGCGCTGGCTTGAAGTGACCAATTGCCCGATGGTAGAAGGTTGGGGCATGACCGAATGCTTGGCAGCAGGTACGGCCAATATTCCAACCGATCGCAAGTTTAATGGCACCATTGGCATGCCTGCGCCCAGCCTAGACGTCATCGTTATTGATGAAAACGACGAGCTTGTTGGTGTCAACCAAGCAGGCGAGATGTGTATCCGTGGCCCCAACGTCACCTCAGGCTATCACAACCGTGATAACCGCGAGTACTTTACCAAAGATGGGTTTTTCCGTACTGGTGATATTGTCAGTATGGATGAAAATGGCTACTTTACCCTGCTCGATCGCAAAAAAGACATGATTTTGGTCTCAGGGTTTAATGTGTTTCCAAATGAGATCGAATCAGTGATGCTCAACTGTACAGGCGTGGTGGATTGTGCGGTGATTGGCGTGCCTGATGAGCAGCAAGGCGAATCGGTCAAGCTATACGTGATCCGCGCCGACGACCACGTGACCGAAGCAGTGATTAAGGACTTTGCGTTGGACAATCTCACTGGCTATAAATGCCCGCGCTATGTCGAGTTTGTCGATGAGTTACCAAAAAGTAACGTCGGTAAAGTCTTGCGACAAAAATTGCGCGAGACCCATTTGGCAAAAAGCGCTTGATCGGCATGAATTGAGCATCACGCGACAAAAACCCGCTATCGTGATAGCGGGTTTTTGTTGTTAAGCTGAGGTGATCAGCTGATTTTGTTCACCACGTTTAGCGGCAGACGCTTCATCGCTTGACCAACGATCGACCATGGCAAGCTGGGTACGCAGGCTTCGGCGACGCCTGATTCGATGGCAGCAACGATGGCCTTGGTGCCTTTGTCGGCGCTAACCTCAAAGGGTAACGGCTTGGCATTTTCGTTGATTTCGGTACGGATATAACCCGGATACACAGTGGTGACTTGAATGGGCAACTTAGTCAGCAGCATATCCGCACGAATCCCTTCTGCCAAATAAGCCAATCCAGCCTTGCACGCGCCATACGTGGTCATGTGCTTGGGCAAACCGCGCATCGCCGACATACTCGATATCACCACCAAGTGACCGCTGTTTTGGGCACGGAAAATTTGCATGGCTGATTCACACTGCGCCAATGCCGCCACAAAGTTGATCTCAGCAGTACGGCGATTGGTTTCAAAGCGCCCTTTCCCAATACGGCGGCTCTCGCCCACACCCGCATTGACCACTACCCGATCGATATGACCAAAGTCAGTCGCAAAGGCGTTAAATACTTCAAAAATAGCCTTGTAATCGGACACATCAAGCGCGCGATACTCAACGCGAATATCAGGATACGCTGCAAGCAAATCGTCTTTAAGCTGCGCCAATCGGTCTACGCGGCGCGCACAGATGGCCAAATTATAGCCAAGCTTTGCAAACAAGCGCGCCATGTTTTCGCCCAATCCTGAGCTGGCACCCGTGATGATGATGGTCTTGCCGCGTCCTACCTGCGCTTTACGCCGTCCTTTTAGATAGCTGGCAGGTTGCAAGGCGCTATAGGCGTGCTCTTTGCTATGTTTGGCGGTTTGGGTAACCAGGCGCATCAGTTTTTTTTGCATGGGCAGTCCTTTATAGGTATGGCAATATATAAAAGTGGTTAAATACAGTATAGACAGTATAACCGCACAGCTGAGTGGCGGTTATGTATCAAAAGCCGCCTTATATTACCAAAATTTTATCGATTTATCGCCATGTTATCAGACGCTCGCCGCTATCGAACAGGTGACTGTATTCATTTAAAGACAGCAAGCGGGGCGCATGTTCGCGCACGCTGATTGCTGTCACGCCCATGTTCACAAGGCTTTTGTTAATTTGGTACGCGGTTTGGCTGCCTTGCCCCAGCAAATGCGCCGTGATAGCAGCAATCACACCACCTGAGGTAAAGACAAGTACGGTACAATCATCATCCGCTGACGCCAGTGACGTGGCTTGCTGACAGATATCTGCCAGCGCTGACTGCGCGCGTGTACTAAACTGCGACCAGCTCTCGATATAATCAGTATCATAATCGCCGCCGTGCCAGCGCTGCATCGCCTCATCAAACAGCTCAGCAAGCCGCTGCTTGGGTACAGGGGCTTTGGCAATTTCGGTGGCGATGGCAGCTTGGCTACTAAAACTTAGGTTTGACTTAACAAACACGTCTTTGTGATTGAATTCATCAAACGCAGGCAGTACCTCATGCACCAAAGGCTCACCCAAACCAGCAGCTTGATAGGCACTGCAAAAATGTCGTGCTGAGTCCTGCTGGCGTATCAACTGACCCGTATAAATGGCATCGATATGCCGCTTGGTATGAGCATAATGCGCGCCCAAAAGCTGAGCTTGCTGGAAGCCTAACGCTGAGAGCTGATCATAATTGCTGTGCCCAAAAGAGGCTTGGCCGTGACGGGCCAAGAGGATGGTAATCATAGTGACCGCCTATTGTTATCCTTATTATTGCGCGTCGGCATCAAAATACCCAGTGGGTAAGATGCTTTTTACCACTTTTTGTACAGGGCTTGGTAGCTGCATAACCATTGCGGTATCGACCCCCATGTCATGTAAATGCGGCTGCAAATGTTTGATAAACAAAGCCTCACCTTCATGTTTGGCAATCAGCTTCAGACACTTGGCGTGAAGTACATGAACGATGACCCAAAAGTTCTTAAACGTTGGGTTCTGGGTTTGTTTGTGATAATAGCGATAATATATCTGCTGCACAATACCAGCGAGGCGAAATAAGCCAAAGACCTCATAAAATATCCAGTTGTCCACCTCAAGGCCAGTATGATCAAGATAGTAGGCGACCACTTCCTCACGGGTCATCATGCCATCGAGGTGCGTTGGCTGCCGCCGTGATTGCTGCATGATAAAGTTATCTTCTTTTTCCACCCAATACGCCAGCGCACTACCCAGCTCCATCAAAGGGTCACCTAAAGTAGCCATCTCCCAATCCAATACCCCGATCACACAGGTTGGATCATCAACATCAAGCACCACATTATCAAAGCGCCAGTCGTTATGAATCACACAAGTGGCGCTGTCCTCTGGGGTGTGGCGGCTGAGCCATTGCCGCACCATCGCAAAGCTTGGCACATTGGGCGTTTTTGCTTTGGCGTAACGCTTATTCCAGCCCTCGACTTGACGCGCACAATACCCCTCGCCGCGCCCCAAAGCTTGTAGCTCAGGGTTGTCCTGATAATTCACTTGATGCAGCTCAACCAATGCATCAATGACGTTGGTACACAACTGATGCGTTTGGGCGCGATCAAGCTGAATGTCTTTTGGCAGTTCAGCACGCGGGATAATCCCAGCGATGCGCTCCATAACATAAAAATCAACACCTATCACGGTCTCATCGGTACATAATGCAACCATCGTTGGCACATAAGGATAGAGATTTGCCAATGCGTTTTGCACTGTGTATTCACGTACCATATCATGCGCGGATTTGGCTTTGGTGCCTTTTGGTGGACGGCGCAAGATGAGGTCTTGATTGTCATATTGTAGACGGTACGTCCAGTTCGATGCACCACCTGAGAACTGAGTGACGACAGGCTCACCAACGATATCAACACCTTGCTCACGCAGCCACGCACTCACCGCTGCCACATCCAGCGCTTCGCCATCACGGACTGCGCCGCCTTTGTCTAATACAGTCGCATGAGTATGATCGTCAGCTGGTTTTTTTAAGGGCTTGTCTGGCCTATGATCATCATCGTGGTTTTGGTCATCTTTATGGCTTGTCGAGTTATCGGCCATAGCGTACTCCCTATTCTATTTTTGGTTTAATTTGCTTAGGCTATTTATTGATAGCGATTATGATAGTGCTGCTTCACTATTTGTTAGAGCGGCGAAACCCTTGGCGTTTTAATTCAAGCTTAGCAATCATGGTCTTATGCACCTCGTCAGGACCATCGGCCAAGCGTAATGCCCGCGCCTGAGCAAAGAAACTGGGCAAAAACGTATCCTGACACACGCCCATACCACCATGAATTTGAATCGCCATATCAACGACGTTTTGTAGCACCGTTGGCGCAACCACCTTAATGGCTGAGATTTCGGTCAGCGCCGCTTTAGTGCCTTGGCTGTCCATTTTTTGCGCGGCATTTAATGTCAGCAGGCGCGCTTGGTCAATCTGAATCCGTGCGTCTGCAATACGCTCAAGGTTACCGCCGAGCTGTAACAAGGGTTTACCAAAGGCGGTGCGCTGCATACCGCGCTGCACAGCCAGCTCTAGTGATTTTTCAGCCGCGCCGATACAGCGCATACAGTGATGAATACGGCCAGGCCCCAAGCGGCCTTGAGCAATCTCAAAGCCCATCCCTGCCCCGCCGATAAAGTAACTGACAGGCACGCGCACGTTCTCAAAACTGACCTCACCATGACCATGCGGTGCATCATAATCGCCAAAGACTTTGAGCATGCGCTCAGTGGTCACCCCTACACTGTCTGCAGGCACCAACACCATTGAATGCTGATGATGACGATCTTTGCTCTCATCAGGGGTATGCGCCATCACGATCAGCACATCCACTGCTGGATCGCCGAGACCTGATGACCACCATTTTCGGCCATTGAGCACAATCTCATCACCCTCTACCACGGCTGTCGCCTGCATGTTGGTGGCATCGCTTGAGGCCACTTCAGGCTCAGTCATACAAAAAACCGAACGCGTCTGCCCTGCCAGTAGCGGCTTGAGCCACTGCTCCTGTTGCGCGGCGCTGCCATAACGCCATAACAGCTCCATATTGCCACTGTCTGGCGCGTTGCAATTGAACACATGCGGCGCAATCAAGCTGCGCCCTGTCAGCTCAGCAATCGGGGCATAGTCGGTCACAGATAAGCCCGCTCCCAGCTCATCATCAGGCAAAAACAAATTCCAAAGTCCTGCCTCGCGTGCCTTTGTACGCAGCGTCTCATACGCCTCAGGCCATTGCCAATGACGCCAATTGCCATTAGGGTTTTGCTCGTGACACTCCTGCCAAAATGCGGCTTCAATAGGCTCGATATGGGTATCAATAAAGGCTTTGACTTGCTCATACATGGCTTGACCATGTGCAGTGGTGGTAAACATCGTATGTCCTTCTTCCGTGATGGTGAGTGATATTTAGTGGCTATACTGATAGTGACTATACTGTGTTGATGTAACTGAATTGATGCATCAAAACGACGAAAAACCGCAACAAGCCATTCGCGGTCATTATCAACAGTCTGGTTTAAACACAAACTATAATGTCATCTTTTTTAGCTTTTTAAGGCTCAAGTAACCGATGTGGCTTTTGTCATCTGTCGCGTCTATCGCTGTGTCTGACAATGGCGTGATAACCAGATGCCCACCAGTGAGTAAATCACTGACCTCATATATCTCATATATCTCATCAATATCGACTTGTTGCTTGTCGTCAATATGTGCGGCGGCATCCAATGGCGAATCGGCATCTTGAAAGCCGTACTGCTGATAAAACGCGGTTTGTCTGGCTTTTTTAACGGCCAATGCTTGCGTCGGCGCGACGATCAGCAGCTTGTGATGATATTCTTCAAACTCGCCTGCGATATAACCACCGAGGTTGATAAAAAACAATCGCATCTCATTACCCGCCTGCTCAAAATAAGACTGGTCAGCAGTATTGGGTTGCCATTGCACACGGTGCCCGTCAACCACGGTCACCTGCCGATATGCATCCAAATGCCATGCGTTTTTTACTTCTGGCCAATGCGTGTTGATCGCCGTGACAAAATCGCTAATATGCTTGCCAACCCCAAAGTACATATCATGCTGCTCAATCAAGCGCCCTCTTGGCCGCGCCCCAATTTTTATCATAAATAGTGTTGGCATTTTTCTTTACTCTTGTCTGTCTGTTCTTTTTTAATATGTATTCAATCGTCACTTCCAGTTATACCATAGCTGCTAAGTAGACACAGCAAAAAAGGCGCGACCGACTAGGACACGCCTTTTGTATGACTCTGCATGAATATTGCTATAAACTGAATCATAGCAAAAATAGGATTAAAATAAAACTATAGTTTGCTAGAAAATTATATTTTTATACCAATAAGCAATAATTATTTTATTTTAACAACTTTATTTTACTACTAATATCCATGCGCATCAGTGCTTCTGGTAACTTTTCCATCGCCATATCAATCGTCGCAGTGGCCGCTTGCGCAAAACCCAATTTTTCTGCCAAAGTCGGCTTTTGTCTTGATAGTAAGGCATAGACTTGATTGTCTTCCATGAGCTCCAGCAGATAGCTGTCCGAGGTTTGCAGACGATCAACTAAGTTTAAGTGCAGCGCATCCTCACCATACCAGTGCTCACCCGTCGCTACTGTTTCCAAATCTAGGGTCGAGCGATAGCGATTAACAAAATGCTTAAACAACTGATGTGTTTGCTCCAGCTCTTCTTGATATTTGGCACGATCTGCTTCGTCATTTTCACCAAATACCGTCACTGTGCGCTTATAATCACCAGCGGTAAACATCTCATAATCGACGTCGTGGTTTTTAAGCCATTTGTGAAAATTGGGCAGCTGTGATACCACGCCAATAGAGCCGATAATGGCAAATGGTGCCGCAATGATGTTGTCCGCCACGCAGGCCATCATATAACCCCCGCTGGCCGCTACCTTGTCAACACAAACGGTCAGCTTTAGTCCTGCGTCTTTTAGGCGCACCAGCTGCGCGGCTGCTAGGCCATAACCATGTACCAAGCCGCCGCCTGACTCTAGGCGTACCACCACTTCATCGCCTTTATTTGCGGTACTGATTAATGTGCTGATCTCTTCACGCAAATGCTTGACTGCAGTGGCTTTGATATCACCATCAAAATCAAGCACAAAAATCTGACGCGCTTCTGTCTTTTTATTTTTGCCCTTAGCCATTTTTTTGGCTTTTTTCTCCAGACGCTTTTTCATCGCTTTGAGTGCAGCTTTGCCTTGCGTGGCTTCTGTCAGCTCATGACGGCGCTGCGCTTGGGTTTTGTTTAAGTGCATGACTTTAAGTTCGATTGGATTTTTTTGCGAATGAAATAGCATAGAGCAGTCCTTGGTTCATAAATATGACATCAATATAGTTATAATATGAGTCAAATAATATCAAATGATTGGTAAAGCGTTGATATGCGCGCAAGCCTCATAATTTTCAAGCGCGAATGCGATATTTTCTCATCATCTGTTGACAGGATTTGTAGCGAGATGTGTCTGTCTGACATTATGTGATTTGCAGGCTTGGTTTGCGACAGATTGTGCGCCTACAGTTGTATAACAAAAGCACATTAGGCATAATGTGCCTTTACAAAAAATTTTATGCAGCCTGCGCGATGATTGTTTATCTTCATCGCGTTTTATGTGCTATTTTTTCGAAGTTATCGGCGATATTGCTGGTAATTTTCGTATTTTTATTATGGCAAGTAGCGCCGCGAATGCCACTATTGGCGCGGCAACGGCCAATATATCCTGACCCAACCAAACTGTTTAATTAAGGGCAGCTTGGTTGAAATCAGAAGCATATGGCTGCATTATCGTACTTTGAATTGGGCTGACAACTGGATAACTATATTATGATGCACAGTGAATACCGAGATGAATACTGCGGAGCGGTAACCGAAAGCTTACTGGAGCAAACCATCACCATCGTAGGCTGGGTACACCGTCGCCGCGATCATGGCGGCGTGATTTTTTTAGACATGCGTGACCGTGCAGGTATTTTGCAAGTGGTTGTGGATCCAGATACGCCAGAAGCATTTGCCACGGCTGATGCAGCTCGTCCTGAATATGTGCTCAAAATCACAGGCCGCGTGCGTCGTCGTTACGAAGGTACTGAAAACGCCAATATGACCAGTGGTCAAGTTGAGCTGCTTGGCAAAGAAATTGAAGTATTGGCCAAATCTGAAACGCCACCGTTCCCACTCAATGATGAGAACAGCACGGTATCAGAAGATTTACGCCTCAAATACCGCTACTTAGACATGCGCCGTCCGCAAATGCAAGAGCGTATGGTGTTTCGTGCTAAAGCCACATCCGCCATCCGTCGCTACTTAGATGACCACGGCTTTTTGGACGTTGAAACCCCAATTTTGACTCGTGCTACTCCTGAAGGTGCGCGTGACTATCTTGTACCGTCACGTACCCGTCCCGGTAACTTCTTTGCCTTGCCACAGTCACCTCAGCTGTTTAAACAGCTGCTCATGGTGTCAGGATTTGACCGTTATTATCAAGTGGCCAAATGCTTCCGTGATGAAGATTTGCGCGCCGATCGTCAGCCTGAATTTACCCAAGTCGATATCGAGACTTCTTTCTTAAATGAAGAAGAAATCATGGATATTAACGAAGGTCTGATCAAGCATTTGTTTAAAAACATGATGGATGTTGATTTTGAAAAATTCCCGCGTATGACCTATGCTGAAGCCATGCGCGATTATGCCTCAGACAAGCCTGACTTGCGTATTCCACTCAAGCTTATTGACGTGGCCGACTTGATGCAATCGGTAGATTTTAAAGTATTTGCAGGCCCTGCCAACGATCCTAAAGGCCGCGTGGCAGCACTACGTATCCCAGGTGGCAGCTCACTAAGCCGTAAACAGATTGACGAATATACCAAATTTGTGGGTATTTACGGTGCGCGCGGCTTGGCATACATCAAAGTCAATGATGCCAGCAACATCAACAACGGCGTCGACAAAGAATCAGGCCTGCAGTCCCCGATCATCAAAAATATGACTGATGATGTGCTTGCCAGCTTGGTTGAGCGTACTGAAGCGACAGATGGCGATATCATCTTCTTTGGTGCGGACAAAGCCCGTATCGTTAACGATGCCATGGGTGCGCTACGTCAAAAAATCGGTTTGGATCTGGACATGGTCACCTGCCAGTGGGCGCCGCTTTGGGTCACTGACTTCCCAATGTTTGAAGAAACCGACAATGGCCAGTGGACCTCAATGCACCATCCGTTCACCAAGCCAAAAGGTTCTGTTGACGAGCTGAAGAACAGCCCAGAAACCGCCCTATCTATCGCTTATGACATGGTACTTAACGGTACTGAAATCGGCGGTGGTAGCTTGCGTATCAATACCCTTGAAATGCAGCAAGCGGTCTTTGATGCCCTCGGTATTGACGAAGCCGAAGCCGAAGACAAGTTCAGCTTCTTGCTTGACGCCCTAAAATTCGGTGCGCCGCCGCATGGTGGTATTGCCTTTGGTTTGGATCGTCTGATTATGCTTATGGTTGGCGCAAGCTCAATCCGTGACGTGATTGCTTTCCCAAAAACCAAAACAGCCGATTGTCCATTGACACAAGCACCTGCTGAAGTCGATAGCAAGCAGCTGCGTGAACTGGGTATCCGTGTGCGCGAAAAGGCGCAAGCAGACACCAACAGACCCGCACAGTAAGTACGCTTTTGGGTCGTTGTGAGCGTTTATGAATCCTTATCAGATCTTTAAATATGTGCCATTGCCCGCGATGCGGGTAACGGCACGTCTGGCCGCCAATGTGATTGTACGGCTGCCCAATGCCAGTATGGTACGCAGCATCAAGATCAACATGCGCTTGATCGGTCGCACGCCTGCGGCCGATGCCAAACTGATTAAGAATATCGTACGCAACCAATGCTTGAGTAGTGTCGAGTCGATCAAAAGCTGGGCCATGGCGCCGCAGTGGAGTATTGAGCAGATACATACTGTCCATCATCAGGAGATTTTGACCAAAGGGCTAAACAACCCAAACGGCATGCTCGCCATCGTCCCGCACTTAGGGACATGGGAGGTGATGAACGCGTGGCTCAACCAGTTTGGCGCACCGACCATCATGTACAAGCCAGTCAAAGAGAAGATGGTCAATGACTTTATCCTGCAAGGACGCAACCGCCTAAGTGCGACGCTTGTCCCCACCGACAGCAGCGGTGTCAAAGCCATCTTTAAGACGTTAAAAGCTGGCGGCTTTAGTATTGTGTTACCCGATCACGTTCCTGATCTCTCAGGTGGCGTGGTCGTACCCTTTTTTGGTATTGATACCTTATCCAGTACACTGGCATCAAAACTGGCCAGCAAGACCAAATGCGCTTTAGTCGGCCTGTCCTGTATCCGCCGCGATGACGGTCAAGGGTTTGATATCTATTGCTATGATCTTAGCGACTCTAATTTGTATGATCGTGATGCCAAAAATGCTGTCAGCGCGCTTAACACCGCCATGCAGCATATGATTGACGCACATTTTACCCATTATATGTGGGGCTATCGCCGCTTTAAGCACCTTCCCAATATAGATAATCCCTACCGCGCTGACCCTGAAGCGTTAACCCAGTTTATCAAAAACCGACATACTCACTAGCTTGGTGCCTACGCTGTCACATCATTCTTTGTGAATCTATCGCTTGCGTCTTGTAGCATCACGGATGAAAATATACAGCATCGCTAATTCATGCTAAGCTTAGCGTTTGTTTGCTTTCACTGATTTTTGGCCGTTATCTGCATTGTATTGATTCTGGCCACCCCTACCGAAGACGATCTATCTATGACTTCACCCACTACCCATGAGGCCGCCTCCGAGCAGCGCTACGTTATTTGTATGAAATGGGGTACCAAATATGGCCCTGAATACGTCAACCGTTTGTACAATATGGTCAGCCGTCATCTGAGCCTAGACTTTCAGATGGTATGCCTAACCGATGACAGTAACGGTATTGATCCTGCGGTTGCCTGCTACCCCATTCCTGAGATGGATTTGCCTGCAGGCCCCGAACGTGGCTGGAAAAAATTGACCACCTTTAAACCTGAGCTATATGGTCTTAAGGGTACAGCCTTGTTTTTAGACATTGATATCGTTATTGTCGATAATATTGATGCCTTTTTTACCTACCAAGCCCAGCACGAAGACAGTGTCGTCATCATTCGCGACTGGAAGAAACCGTGGCGCATGATTGGTAACAGTTCGGTATATCGCTTTAAAATCGGTATGCACACTTATCCTGACTTGCTGGCAAACTTTGAGCGCAACTTTGATAGCATTCGTACCCAAGTACGTCATGAACAAGCTTATCTCTCCAACTATCTACGTGAGCACCATCATTTAGAATACTGGGACAAGACATGGTGCGTGAGTTTTAAATATCAGTGCTTGCCGCCTACTCCGCTTAACTTCGTCCGAGCACCAACCTTACCTACGGGTGCAAAAATCGTCATCTTCCATGGCGAGATCAATCCGCCTGATGCTATCGAAGGTGGGGGCGGAAAATGGTATCGCCATGTCAAACCCAGTCCATGGCTTGAGCAGTATTGGCGCTAGGTAACAGGTAAATATATGAAAAAGTCCAACTCACAAGATATAGACGTCGTCATCGCTTGGGTAGATGGCGCCGATCCCATACTCAAGCAAAAAAGAGTCCACTACAAGACAAATGAAGCGGTAGCTTCAGATGCCATCACTGCCACACGGTTTGCCAGCGATGATGAAATATACTACAACATTGCCTCCATCCTCAAATACGTGTCTTTTTGTCGCCATATTTATATCGTCAGCGATCAACAGCAGCCTCGTTTTATTGAACAGTTTGCCGAGCAGAATATCTGTGCGGTCAATAAGATACACATGGTTGACCATCAAGAGGTATCCTCAGGGTATGAGCAGTTTTTACCGACCTTTAAGGTCAAATTCAATCTTCGAAAATCTCGATTCAAATTATTTGGTACGGCTATCCAGCCACACCACAGCACAAATGCTTAGTGCCAAAATATTGGGGATATTCCGATTTCTTGAGATTCACCACTATCCACATATTGTGGATAAAAACATCTTGCTCGACTACTTACGTCAGCACCCCAAATGGTTAACAGAGCAAATCAAATATAAATTCAGGGATGTCGCACAGGTCAATCCCATAACACTTATGAACCACCTGAAAATTCAAAAAGGCGAAACACATTTAAAACCTAATACCACTGTCAATTATCTAAAAAATGAGGGTAGCGTAGAGGATTTCGTCATTGCTTTAGAAAATAAAACGATTAAGTATGGCTGTATTCAAAGTTTGGATTTTCTCAAACCTGAGCCATATCACCAAGTTCTTGACGGGATGCGCGAGAAATTCTCGGCGTATCTTCCCAGCGACGTACTAGAAAATATCGATACAAGAATATAAGTTAACGTGTAGTCGCAATGTTGACTGTCCACAGTAAAAATACCATTTGGATATATTATGAAAATAGCAGTAGTGGGTACAGGCTACGTAGGCCTATCAAACGCAATGCTACTCGCGCAGCACAATGAAGTTATCGCTGTCGATGTGGTTGCTGAAAAGATAACTATGTTAAATGCAAAACAGTCTCCTATTGAAGATAAAGATATCGAAGACTTTTTATTGCATAAAAGCCTCAACTTTTCTGCCACGTTGGATGCTAAAGCAGCTTATAAAGATGCTGACTTTATTATCGTTGCGACACCGACCGACTATGACACTAAGACCAATTACTTCAACACATCGACTGTAGAATCCGTGATCGAGCAAGTGCTCTTAGTTAACCAACAAGCAACTATTATTATAAAATCTACCGTGCCAGTCGGTTATACCACGAGTATCAGCGAGCGCTATGCGACTAATCGTATTATTTTTTCGCCTGAATTTTTGCGCGAAGGCAAAGCTCTTCATGACAATCTCTATCCTTCACGCATTATTGTTGGTGCGCAGTCTGAACAGGCTGAGATATTTGCTAATCTATTGCTTGAAGGTGCCATTGAAAAAGATGCACCGCTATTATTTGTACAGTCTACTGAAGCTGAGGCGATTAAGTTATTTTCCAATACTTATCTAGCGATGCGTGTGGCTTATTTTAATGAGCTTGATACTTATGCACAAACCTTTGGCCTTGATACCAAGCAAATCATAGAAGGCGTTGGTTTAGACCCACGTATTGGTAATCACTATAATAACCCCTCATTTGGTTATGGTGGCTACTGCCTACCCAAAGACACCAAGCAGCTATTAGCAAATTATGACGAAGTACCAAGCAACCTTATTAAAGCCATTGTTGACTCTAATAGAACCCGCAAGGACTTTGTCGCGGACAAAATTATCGAAAGACGTCCAAAAATCGTAGGGATACACAGACTGGTCATGAAAAGTGGGTCAGACAATTTTAGAGCATCCGCGATACAAGGCATCATGAAACGTATTAAAGCAAAGGGTATCGAAGTAGTTGTTTATGAGCCTGTATTGGAAGAAAATGATTTCTTTAATTCACGAGTTATTAAAGACTTAGATGCTTTTAAAGCCATGAGCGACGTTATTGTCGCCAATCGCTTATCTGATGAGATAAAAGATGTGGCAGACAAGGTATTTACTCGTGATCTATTCGGGAGCGATTAATCTGTGGACTGAGTGGGTTCTGAAGCAATGATGTGAATTATAGAAATTATTAAAGTGCTTTAAGGATATGATAATGGATACATTAAACAATATTGGTATTTCAGTAAAGGGCAAGCCTCTCATCATAGAGAATTTTAATACAAAAAAAATAGACATTAGTCTGAATAATACTAATGTCAATATATTCGCGTCAGGTCCTTCTATAGACGATGTATATTTTGATAACCCCTTGCTATCTAATCCTACTATATTTGTCAATGGTAGCTTAAGTCTTATTGGTCAATATAGTTTTAGCAATGTTGTAGCCTACGTAATAAGTGACGAGCGTTTTATAAAACATAATAGCGATGTGCTCAATACTTTTTATTGCGGACAACCACTGTATATCACTGTTAGTGCGTTGCACTCTATGATAAGCCAACTACCCCATCTAATAGAGAAGTATCATCAAAACATACAGTTGATACATGCCGCTGATAGACCTATTCCTGCTCAGACAATGAATTCTTCTTTTCAAACGCTTGTATCGAAAATTACCCGCAAGCCATTTATAAAGCAGCGTACACCTAGATTATCCTTATCCCACTTTGAATCTCAAAGTAACTTTGTGATAGATATGACGCATCATCCTGAGCCCATTGGAGTATCCTTGGACGTTAGCGATGGTTTTGTAGAGGCTGGAACGGTGGCCTACGTGGCGGCACAACTGGCTTATACCTTGGGAGCGAGCACTATAAACTTGTATGGTATAGATCTTTTGAATGCCAACCAGCCAAGATTTTACGAAGACAAAGATAACAAAGCACCTTGTAAACTTGAAAAGGCTATTTATGAACGTATCATACCATCATTTAACTTACTGATTAACGAGTATAAAAAACAAGGAGTGCAAGTTGTGAATCATTCGCCTATTTCAAAAAATCTATTCATCCAAGTATAGATAGGTAGCTAAGTCATTTATTATCTATCAATTGTATGTACTGCTGTGCAATAGTTTTAGGTAAGAATCCTTGATTAAAAGGAACATTAAATTCATCTGGACATTGCATTGCTTGCTCTAAAACAGCTGCTAACTGAACGATATTATCTACCTCTGTTAGGTTATTTGAGGGTAACATCTCTCTGGGTCCTGAGGGGCAATCTGTACTGATTACTGGTGTATTCAGCGCTAATGCTTCTGCTATCACTCTGCCAAAACCCTCAAACCTAGAAGATAGAACCATCAGTTTGGCATTTTTTATGTAAGGGTATGGGTTTGATTCAAACCCCATAAAAAACACTTTGTTTTCTAGGTTTAATTGCTTTACTAAATCTTGCATATCAGATAGCAGGCTGCCTTTTCCAAGTAAAACAAGATTATATTGTTGACTCGTTTTGGCATAAGCTTTAATTAAAACATCATGTGCTTTTTGATATTTGAAACTGCCAACATGAACAATATAAGGGGGAAGGTTTGGTGTTTGCATATCTGCAAAATGCTTTATAGATTTTCTATCTATAGGATTGTAGATGGTTTGGATATTATTAAGCCCTAAAGTCTGAATAAAATCCTTAGTAACACCCTCACTGATTCCAATGCATTGATGGTATTTGTAAATATCTCTAATTTTATTTAAGGATATTGGTTTGGATCTTTGTTTAATTTCTTGAGATAGAGTATTGCGAATTACATGAATAACATTTGATAGTTTACTATGCGCTAAAACACGGTCCGCTCTATCTAGATTTGAAATAGTCAATAGTGGGCTGCCAATATGCTTTTTGACATATTTATCAACAGTTTTAGCAAATATTTGATATCTAACTTTCTCCGATGGTATCAACTTAAATGGCTTAAAGCTCACTTGATGATAATAAAGATGTGGGGATAAATCATATTCTACAGTGGATTTAAATCTCAGGATGTGAACTTCATAACCTAGCTCATAAAAACCTTGTCCAAGTGTTAGTACTGATTTTTCAGCACCCCCTCCCTGTAGGCAGTTAATTACTAATAGTATTTTTTTTAATGTCATAGTCTACTATCGCTTATTTATCTAATAATATATTGCTAATGATACTTAACGAAAATTGACTTTCTTCATTTTGAAAGACCTTGTAAACCTAACGGCTTCTTTTTTAATCTTAGTAGTTGTCGATAATTTCTTTTTTCTCGTCTCAAGCTCTTTTTGCTCGTCTCTATATTGTTGTAAGTCGCTTGTTAACTTTATATTATCACTATTAAGAACTGAATCTTGGATAACCACAGCAGGATATAGTTGATGAACAGCTATGTTTTTGATGTATTTCCGTTGATTAAAAACAATTGCATCAATAACATCTAGCTTTGGTAGCTTATTGATATAATCAACTAAGTATTTTGCACCACTCAAAGATAAAATATATCCGCCACAACCAAGGTTCTTGCCCAACATCTTATAAATTTTTCTATCAAAATTCTCTAATGACTTTGATGTAAATGACAACTCTACCCTTGCTCTAAATTTTTCCAACTTCAGCACATCGATATTTTTCAACCATTTAGTATCAGTCATTAACATGCCGAAGTCTTCACCTAAATGTATATCATCTTCGAATATCGCAATATATTCAAGGTTCCTTTCTACTGCCAAACACCAAAGCTTAATATGACTCAATGCACATGCTAACTCGCCTGTAGATAGATCGCTGATAATCTCTTCATTCAAATTCAATTTTTTAATCTCTACCATTAATGTATCTGGAGTGACAGCATCAAAAAATTGAAAATTAGTATGATGTGATTTAAACTGACCTTCAATATGGTCACGTCTTTCCCACTGATTTTTAAGACTGATGACATAGCTTTCAATCATATTCGTTTCTCGTTCCAGTTATATATAGGTATTACTTGTGTAATATACACTAAGAGTTCAGTGTGTTTATCACTTACCAGTGAATATATTTATTAAATAAATTCATAATAGGGCGGGATCACCTAGAGGCAAGTTATCGTCAATGCTATATAGCTTCGATAGCTCACTTTTAGTAAGCCTACCACGTACTGTGAAACAAGTATCTAAGCCAATATTTTTCATTTTCCTGACTTGCTTGGCATTGCTAAGAGGTCTTAATAACCCTGAACCCCAAATAGTTGTGCTCTGATTTGGAAAATATTTCGCGTGCTCGATGATAGACACTACTGTAAAAGTAGAGTGCGTTCCATTTAAGTATTTAGAATGAATAACTTGCTGCCCTGTTACAAGACTTATAAGCCAAGGTCCTATTAAGTCTCCAAAATTCACCTTATCATCCCACCAATAAGCATGATATAAGTCCGAAGTCACAAGCTCATTGTTATCAACCCCAAAACTTTTTAATCCATCAGTATATATAACAGAGCTTTCTTTATTAGAAATATTTTAAAAAAACTCATAGATAATAGCTTATAATATAATTAAATTTTTAAAATGCGTCGCTTTGTTGATATTTACTCCTTCCAATGTTCAGCTACCCAATCAACTGGCAAGATAAAATGACGCAAATGGCGCAATGGACGCTTTAAGTTTTTTGGCTCTATGAGCTGTTTAAGATGATCACGAGTATTATTAGCAGAATTCTTATCATACTGACCACATATAGCATCAGTAGGATATAACCCACCAGGGAAAATAACAATACGAGCACCTTTAGGGATTTTAGGCGCTTTAAAATAGTTAAGCGGAAATGGCTGACGGCATTTACGTCTAAAGTGCGCAACCCATGCTTTTGGAAACAGCTTGACACCACCTGGTGCATTACGAGTCACAAAGCGCTGCTCGAAACGATATTCATCAGCGATACCTTGCGGATCGGCTTTGAATTTTTCTTGTAGTGATACCAATGAGCCAACCTGAAAGCGAAAGCAAGATGTCTGGCCGAGGCGCTCTAGCGGATTGCTTGGGTTGTATGACAGGACAACGTCTTCTGGCTTGCCGTATTCAAAAAAAGGATCCAAACTGTCTACTATAATCACATCCAAATCTACGAATAATACTGTACCCGTTAAATTTCCCAGCTTCTCACCCCACAAGCGTGACTTTGGCCATTTGCCTAGTGTGTTGGTTGGCATAGTCACATCAAGCGGCGGCAGTTCTTGGCATTCAATTTCTGGGCGCACGTCCGTAGTATCGTCAGTAAAACAGACAAAACGAAACGGCGGGGTGATGTTACGTGAGACCATACCATATAACTTGTTGGCATAATCGGCGCCGTACTTTGTACCCCATTTGATACAAATAATTTGCTTAACATTATTGTTATCTGTTGTATTAGAATTTATTGTCATCGACTGCTCACTTTAATCGTATGAATTATAGGTGAGATATATTAGCATAAAATACCAAACGGTTATGTCCAACTTTATAATCTGGCCAAACCTCTATTCTTTAATGCGCTGTTCATTATTAGCAAGTGTCTTGTTTGAGACAACAGACTGATTTGGTTTATAAGCGTCATAAATAAAAAACCCATCTGACACAGACATGTCAGATGGGCTGTTAACCTAATATCACTCTATGTGGTAAAAGGTATGGCTACAGCGGCGCTTAAATATCAAATACCAAGGCACGGTCGCCGTCAGCATCTTGAATGCGCGTTGGTAGGCCAATATCATTGAGCAAATTGATAAGTGGCTTAGGATCTAGCTCTTCAACATTGACCATCTTGCCTGCGTCCCATGCACCAGTGGCGACCAATATTGCTGCGGCAACGGGTGGTACACCTGCGGTATAAGAGATGCCCTGACTGCCCACTTCATTGTACGCGTCTTTGTGGTCAGAGACATTGTAGATAAAGACTTCGGTATCTACGCCATCTTTTTTACCTTTCACTTTGTCACCGATACAAGTTTTGCCAGTATAGTTTGGTGCCAGTGAGCTTGGATCAGGCAGAACGGCCTTCACCACTTTTAGCGGTACGACTTCTTGCCCCTCTGCGGTCATCACGGGCTGCTCAGATAGCAAGCCTAAGTTTTGCAGGACGGTAAAGACGTTCATATAATGCTCGCCAAAACCCATCCAGAAGCGGATGTTTGGTACATCTAGGTTTGCTGATAATGAGTGCACTTCATCATGACCACTCAAGTAGCTGTTTTGTACGCCAACGACTGGCAAATCATCAGTACGTTTGACCTCAAACATCTTGTTAGACTGCCATTTGCTGTCTTGCCAAGAATAAACCGTACCAGTGAACTCACGGAAATTAATCTCAGGATCAAAGTTGGTGGCAAAATATTTGCCATGGCTACCCGCATTGATATCGATGATATCAATATCAGTTACTGAGCCTTTATCCATCATATCGTAGCCAATTTTGGCATACGCATTGACCATACCAGGATCAAAACCTGCACCCAAAATCGCAGTGATATTATTGTCGGCACAGCGCTCGCGGCGTTTCCATTCATAGTTGCCATACCATGGCGGTGTCTCACAGATCTTGCGCGGATCTTCGTGAATGGCAGTATCAATATAAGCCGCACCCGTCTCAATACAAGCCTCTAAAACGCTCATATTAATGAAAGCTGAACCCACATTAATCAGAATCTGAATGCCTGTCCCATTAATCAAGCCGATCAGCGCTTTGGTATCCATCGCATCGACTTGATGCGTATGTAGCGTGGCTGGCTCTTTAAAGCTGCCCTTTTCCACCACACTTTTGGCAATCGCATCGCATTTATCTTGCGTACGCGACGCAATGTGAATCGCGCCAAGCACATCATTATGCATCGCACACTTGTGAGCGACCACTTGAGCCACGCCGCCTGCGCCAATGATGAGTACGTCTCGTTTGGTTTCTTGAGTTGTGTTCAATGAAAAATCCTCCTTTGTGTTTCTGTCAGCGCCGTGAGTCGTGGCTGTTCAGAACAGAAACGAGTGAATGATATGCGTGAATTAAAAAGGAAGACCGAGGAAAACCCACGCACCCGTTGAACAACGATCACCGTCACTGTTCGACGGCGATTATAACAAGTTTTTATCACTTTTCGGCAACAATTACTGTTCTTATCGCAGGCACTGACGTGATTATCGTCGAACGTCTAAAGCCAACCTTCTATCATTAAATTAAGACAAGCTTGCCTTATAATCTTGGTAATCAAACTGACGTTGCACAGTGACAGTGCCATCTAAGCGGCGAATCACGATTGCAGGCATATTGACGCCATTAAACCAATTTTTCTTGACCATGGTATACCCTGCCGCATTGCCAAAAGCCACCGTATCGCCCACTTGTAGCGGTGTGTCGATAACGTATTCGCCAAAGATGTCACCCGCCAAACAAGAGCGACCATAAATAATGGTGTTATCAATCGTCTCAGCGGTCGCTGGTGCCACTGCCCTAGCGCTACCGTTAATAGCAGAAATGGGGGCCGATTCACGATAAATCAAGAGGTCCAGCATATGCGCTTCAATCGACGCATCCACCACCGCCAGATTTTTTTCGTTATGCAAGGTGTCAAGCACGGTGGTGACCAGCTCGCCTGCACCATGAATGCTTGCTTCACCAGGCTCCAAATACACCTGTACGCCATACTTCTCGCTAAAGCCTTTTAAGCGTTCAGCCAACTGTTCAAGCGGATAATCAGGGGCGATAAAATGAATGCCACCACCAAGGCTCACCCACTCAAGCTTAGCCAGCGCGTCACCAAAACGCGCTTCAATATCGGCCAAGCTGGCGCTAAATGCCTCAAAGCTGTCATTTTCACAGTTATTATGGATCATCACACCTGTGATATCAGGCAATACTGCTTGAATACGCGCTTTGTCATGCTCGCCCAATCGGCTAAAGGGGCGCGCTGGATCAGCAATGATAAATGAAGAATTGCTGGTTTTTGGATTCAGACGCAGTCCAACTGGGATATTTTTGGCGGCTGCTTGTGCTTTGAACGCCTCTAGCTGCGAGATCGAGTTAAAGATAATTTTATCCGCGTAGCTGAGCACCTCCTCAATCTCGTCAGCACCATAAGCCACACTATAAGCGTGCGTCTCTTTGCCTTCGCTATCACCAAACGTCTCGTAACCCAAACGCACTTCATTGAGCGATGATGACGTTGTGCCATGCAAATAGGGCTTCATGGCCTCAAACACACCCCACGTGGCAAAGCACTTTAGCGCCAGTAGCGCCTTTGCACCAGACAGCTCACACAAACGCGCCACAACTTTTAGATTGGCCACGATGGCCGTTTCATCCAATAAATAATAAGGCGTCGGTGCAAGCGGTGTCGAGACGGTAGCAGATTTTTTCATTGTAAATCACCCAATAGCAGTAACAAGCATGGCTTCTATCGACGTGTCCGCAGTACAACATAACCGAGTTGTCAAGCTGCTGTGACACGCCAAAATATTTTCGCTATAGTAGTATAAACCCATCACAATTAGAATAGCTTATGTCCACTTCACCTGATTATTCTACGTTTTTAACGCGGCCTGAACTGGCACACCTGCCAGCGGATGCATGTGCGGTGCTTAATTTTTGGTTTGACCCCGAGCACGAGGCCTGTTGGTTTGCTGATAGTGTGACCTTTGATCAAGAGATTGCCGATCAATTTGGCGATCTTTGGCAGACAGCCGTTAACGGCATGTGTGCCAGCTGGCGGCGATCAGCTGGCGGTGATGGTGACAACGTTGCCAACCTTGCAGGACGTCTTGCAGAAATTATTGTCATCGATCAGTTTTCGCGCAATCTCAATCGCAACGATGCCACTGCTTATAGATATGATGAAATGGCGCTGGTGTTGGCACAAGAGGCCGTGTGTCAGCCTGACTTTGCCGCGCTGCCCACCCAGTGGCGCAAGTTTATGCTGCTACCCTTTATGCACTCTGAGTCCAAGGCCGTTCATGGACATTATGTAAAATTATTTGAACAGTTGGGTGATGTGCAGACACTTGATTTTGCTCATCAGCACAAAGCCATTATTGATGAGTTTGGTCGATATCCGCATCGTAATGAGACCTTAGGCCGTCAGTCAACGGCAGCGGAAAAAGCCTTTTTACAGCAGCCCAAGTCGTCATTTTAACAAAAATATCTATCTGACTCTGGTGGCGTGCCGTGACGTAGCTATCCGATCAAAAGGCGCAGTCTGTGACGATTCACAGACTGCGCCTTTTGCTAAATACTTAATTGACCGCGCCTGTCGTAAAGGTAAACTGCTTGGTCATCATGTCGCTACCGTCAACCATAATATCAAAGCTGACCTCATATTCTGTATTGCCATGCAAGCCGCAGTTGCTGCGGTTTAGACGCGTATCAGTACAGCTACTTAAATCATCAGTAATCGGCAGGATAAAGGCTTCATTTTGTGCCAGTGCATAGCTGGTATTTGGATTGGGATCTTGCTCACTATCAATTAGTGTAACAGGCACATCACTGTTGCGCTCAATGTCATGAAATTTGATGTTGCTGACCTTAATGCTATCTGCTGTCGGTATACGGATATAGACAGGCTGGCCAATCGGGTCAGTGGCAAGGTCGCGACCCGTATTGGCCACAGGACTTGGCGACTCATTGTATAGTGCCGTATTGGTGTCAGTGACACCTGCGCACGGATATGTCAGCACACCATCAGTAGCGGTAATACGATTGTCTACGCTGTCTGCTGATCCTGATGAGGTGTTAACAAACACATAGCCTTGGTTGGTATTGGCATCTTTACCAAATGGTGTGTAAGCCACCATTCCTGATCCTGTTTGGCTCAGATACGGTAGAACCAATGATTTTAAATGATAAGGCGCGGCCAGCAGCGATTTTGCCATGGCTTGAGCAGCAAACTCTGGTGAGGTTATTTTACCTGAAGAGTCAAAAGAGTTGGTTTGTACGATGTTTTCTACCACGCCATATCTTAAATCTGGATAGGCCGCCTCTAACAAGCGCTCCTGAAAGCTGACACCAGTGAAAAAAGGATTGTTATTCCCTGTCACAGACTCAATGCCAGCGATACTACCTTCAGTATGGGCGTTAAAAAAATTCGGAGTGCTGTTGGCAAACACATGCTGTATATATAGCGCATGCTGAGTGGCAATTTGACCTAGCGCCTCATTATTACTTAAGCCGCTAAGACCACAGCTTTGACGGGCTAAGCTGAGGGTATTAGAACCTGCCAGCGCCGCTTGCGGATAGTTTTGACTTTGAACACTACTGATGTCGACTTGATTGTCAACTTGAGGTAAACCCACATTTAACTCATCAGGCTGCTCAGTGCGATCTGGCTCAGCAGGTGTTGTGGGTGCAGTTGGTGGATTTTGCGGCGCTTGCGGACTTGCGGTAGTCCCGTCTGATCCACCCCCACCACAACCTGCAACGAATAGTGCGGCAAACAGGATGGAAGTAAGGCCTTTCCTTGGCGGTATCATAGTCATAAATCACCCTTTTGTCATATCAAGATCAAAGAAAATGATGCCGTTGCTCAACATCAATCACATGGGTTAAAACCTATCGAAGCTTTTTCAATATTACTATAACTTATTGTAATGTAAAGCATTAATATCACTACATTTTATATTTAACTATCGGTGGTCTCATATGATGTATGGATGGTTTTTTCGGTGTACAGGTCGTGCTTAATATTGTTTATACCTTCGAGTTGTAATAAGCTACTTATGTTTATTATTTTTTAATCATTCAAACCAATAATCACAGGTATTCTAAAGCATACTTACCTAAGCAAGCGCATATACCCCATGTATAAATGACCCTCTCACTGTATTCTATCCGTAATACTCACTGGAAGATAATATGATCCTTCAACAAGAAAGACTGTCTGCGTTAATAAAATTTACCCAACAAACCTTACTTATTAATAAAAAGCCACTAACCCATCTGTCTCAACATACGGATTTTGTACGTACAGAAGAGCAACTTTTACATTTACCTGGTGTGACTTTTAACCAAAGTATGGATACAGAAGAAGAGACGTGGCTTCGTATCGAGCGTCTGCACGAAAGCCATGCACCGTTACCAAAAAACCATCTATTACGGGTATGGCTTAGTTTTACCCAAGTATTTAGTGAACTGCCAACGCTTAAAACCAAAATACTCACATCAGACTTATTGAATGCAGGTGTGACATTCCCACAAACCTTGTCCGATACCACAGACCACTTTGAGTCTACTTTTGTTTCAGCAGACAGCGATTCAATTTATTGTAACTTGAGTACTTTTTTTGACAAAAAAAATGTAGAACAGGCTTTAGAAGATTATATTCAAAACATATGGAAACCTTGGCTAGAACAAGAAAAACAGATACGTAAAAGTATCAAGCTCTACGGCGATTTGTTTTTATTGTCTAAAGACCTACAAGGTAATTTAGCGGATGCCAAACTTGAGCTGGTATGGGGAGTTGGTGTCGCGCTATGGAATAGAACGGATACAAATCGTATTAAATACCCACTGCTTACTCAGGTCGTAGAGATATCATTAGACAAGAACACCATGGCATTGAGTATCAAACCGAGTATGGGATCCGTTAAGCTTGAGACAGAGGCTTTTTCTTCTTCAGAAAACCCCAATTTGGTGACCTTGATAGACACGAAAAAAGTATTTTTCAATAGTGATGATATTACATTTAATCCTTTTAAAACCAGCACTTACTCTCCTATATTAAATACAGCGGCTTCTTTATTAGACCCATCTGGTAAGTATTGGCCAAATCAGATAAGTGATCATGACGAAAATAACAGAAAGCTTCCTAAAGCAACGTCTCACTTAGTCATCACGGATACTTGGGTCTTGATAGCTCGCCCAAGAAGTGACAATTTTTTGTTGCAAGACCTAGAAAAATTTAACGAGCAACTCACAAGCGACTCAGCCTCAACAACCATACCCAATGCACTGGCAGCAATCCTGACAGAACCTGACACAGAGAATAAAGTCATTGCACTGCCCCACTATCGCGGTATTTCGGCTGTAGTAGGTCAGTCTGATGATTTTGGTAAGCCTAATGATCTATATTTCCCTAAAGCTTATAACGATGAACAGGTTCGTATCATTCAGATGCTCCAAGCTTATGATGGTGTGGTGGTGCAAGGTCCTCCTGGTACAGGAAAAACACATACGATTGCAAACGTGATTTGTCACTATCTTGCTTCAGGCAAAAGAGTATTAGTGACCTCTATGAAAGAACCTGCTCTGTCGGTACTCAAAGAAAAATTGCCTGAGAGTATTCAACCACTTGCCGTCAGCCTACTGAGTAGTGAAAACGAATCTATTAAACAGTTTGAAACTGCAATAAGAAAGATATCGAGTGAAGTGTCTAGTATAGATCGTAAGCAATATCAATCATCCATCGATCATCTTGATGATACGATTGATGTGACTCATGCACAGCTATCCAAAACAGATACTGACATCGCTTATTGGGGTCAAGTAAATCTAGAAAACGTGATCCTTGATGATGAAGTGATAACCCCGCTTGATGCAGCAAAAACAGTGGCGCTACAACAAGAAATGATCAGCTGGTTTCCTGATAAACTGGGGATAGAAGATATATTTAAGCCGCAATTTTCTAACTCAGACATCTCTGGGCTAAGAGAAGCCAGACTCAACATTAAAGATAATTTAATCTATTTACATCAGCACCTGCCTGCATTTGATGATTTTCCAACCGCGACCGAAGTCGTTACCTTACATCAAAATTTAATACATATCGATGAGTTAGAACAGGCTGAAAATGATGGCAGACTGCCCCGCTTGGTAGACAATAACCCTGATACCATCAAAGCTGTCGAAAATTTGGTTTTAAAAACTGAGCAATTAAAATATCAAATACAGGAGATATCTGATGCCAATCTTACTTGGGCATCATCATTACAAAAGCACTTGTATGCCGATCATAAAACCGAGCTATTTGGTCATTTTTTGACACTTAAAGAAGAGATCAAAGCACAACTGACTCAGCGTACTATTTTTATCACTAAACCAGTCACTATTTCTGATGAATTTGACAATAATCCAGATCTGGCAAACGCTGTTAAAAATTTGGCCGAAGACAAAAAGCCATTTGGTTTGGCAGGCCTGTTTGGTAAAGCGGCAGAAAAGAAACAGCTGGCGTGTGTCACTGTGCTGGGTACTAACGTGACTGGTACAGAAGATTGGCAACATGTATTGGCATTGATTGAGTTTAGGGCACTGGCAAAATCGTTAATGACACGTTGGAATGCATTAGCACCTGAGCTGTCGCTACCAACCGTAACCCCAAGTGCGGATAGCTACAAAGAGCTGTCAGTAATCATTCAATCTATAGAGGCCATTCACGCCAATTATTTACTTGAACTAGACATTCAAACCACGCTGCAGCGCCTGTTGCCAACATGGCAGGCGAGCCGCCAAAATAACCATACCTTGTTAACCCTAACACCTATTATCCACACACTAAAACAGCTATTGACCAAGCACACCTTGAACACAACTGATATCTTAAAAGCCACTCTTCATGAAGCAGTAGCTAATAGCTCAGGCCCGATTATTGACAAGATAGCTGCCTTTGTCAAAGACGATCTTGGAAATGAAGGTGGTGCCAATGAAGATATTACCGCGCAATGGCTCAGCTTAATGACTGAGCTTAGTCATATTCATAGTTTGTCAGATGATTTTAATCAGGTTCATACTGTCACAGAAAAAATCGAACAATCAGGTGCTGTCCTCTGGGCCAAGATGCTGCGAGAACAACCTGTTTCTGATCACCAAGAAACACTTCTGCCAGATAATTGGCGAGAAATTTGGCGCTTGAGCAGATTGGTCAGCTTTGTTGAAGACATTGATGCCAGACAAGAGCTGCGCGGACTCAACCGTAAAAGACGCGAACTGGAACAGCATTTATCTAAGTTGTATCAGGATGTCATTACACAAAGAACGTGGTTACATCTTGCAGAAAACGCCACGCCTACTGTTAGAGCTGCGCTTGAGCAATATAGAGCGGCTATTGTCCGTATCGGTAAGGGCACAGGTAAACGCGCACCTCGTTACCGTAGGGAGGCTCAGGAAGCATCTGAACAAGCCAGCGCTGCGATACCATGTTGGATTATGCCCCATTATCGTATCAGCGAGTCGCTTCCAGCCAGTTTTGGCAGCTTTGATTTAGTCATTATTGATGAAGCTTCACAATCTGATTTGACGGCACTGCCTGCATTGATGCGCGCCAAAAAAGTCTTGGTGGTTGGAGATGACAAACAAGTCTCTCCAGATGGGATCGGTCTGGATGAAGACAAAATCAAAGATCTAATGGGTCAGCATCTCGCCAATCAAGTCAAATTGTATCAATCACAAATGTCACCCGAACGCTCAATATATGATCTATTTAAGGTGGTTTTTGCTGATAGTTCAGTCATGCTAAGAGAGCACTTTCGCTGTGCAGCACCCATTATTGAGTTTTCAAAACGTGAATTTTATGATCATGAACTAAAGCCTTTACGTAAGTCCAAACCCTCCGAGCGCTTAGACCCACCACTTGTGGATATATATGTCACTGATGGCTTTAGAAATCATAGAAAAACCAATCCCTCTGAAGCACAATTCATCCTTGATGAGATCAAGGCTATCGTGGAAGATGCTGATTACAAAGGCAGAAGCATTGGTGTGATTTCTCTCTTAGGTAACGAACAAGCACGCTTGATTATGGAGATGCTAAGCCGTGAGCTGGGTGAGAAGGTTATCACAGAGTTTGATATCGCTTGCGGCGATGCACGCACTTTTCAAGGTAAAGAAAAAGACATCATATTTTTATCATTAGTGGTTGCGCCAGGAGACGCTCATGCTTTAACCAGAACGTCATTTGCACAAAGAATCAATGTTGCCGCTTCACGTGCGCGAGATAGAATGTATTTGGTTCGTAGTATTAATCTGGATGAATTAAGCCCAGCAGATATGTATAGAGCCAAACTGATACAACATTTCCAGCAGCCATTTCTTCAGGATAACGCACAAGTCGAAGATTTACGTAGTCAATGTGAATCTGCTTTTGAAACCGAAGTGTTTGATATTCTGGTTGAGCACGGCTATCGCGTGATACCGCAAGTGCCAGTCGGACAGTATCGCATTGATATGGTTGTAGAAGGAGAAAATGACAACAGTCTGGCTATCGAGTGTGATGGCGACCAGTATCACGGTCCTGATAAGTGGCCAAGCGACATGCATCGTCAACGCATTCTTGAAAGAGCAGGCTGGACATTTTGGCGCTGCTTTGCCTCTACTTTTGTATTGCACAAAGAAACTGTCGTTACAGAGCTTTTGGCTGAGCTCACTCGGTTACATATTCATCCTATACCACATGCTCACGCTCCAAGTCGCTTATATACTGAGACTCGTCAGATACAAGCGCTTGCAGAGTCCGTAACTGACGACGAACCTATGGCTGATGCGAATACGACTTGCCTGTTATCATGATAATGGGCTTAACACGTTTAACATGAATCGTTTGAAAGTGAGAAAATTTATGTATTTGCGCCATCAAGCGCGCGTTTAACTGGCCCAAAGCTGCGGCGGTGCTCAGGTAACACGCCGTGGTCAGCAATCGCTTGCATATGCGCAGCCGTTGGATAGCCTTTATGCTTAGCGATACCATATAGCGGATACTGCTCGGCAAGCTGATACATGGTCTGATCGCGGCTGACTTTGGCGAGGATACTGGCCGCCGCAATACTGGTATGACGGGCATCGCCTTTGACCCATGCCTGCATATCAATGTCGCCACATACAATACCATTTTGATTCAGTAGCGCCTCATCTATATCAGGACAACGGTTTCCATCAAACAGTACTTGCCACGCCGCCCCATTCGCCATTTGAGGCGCGGCCGCTGTTAATAACCGCTCCGTACACAAACGCATGCCCAGCATGGTCGCCTGTAAAATATTGATTTGATCGATCACAGCAGCAGGAATATCTGCAATCACATATCCCAATGCATGCTCGCTTACCAAGGGGAAAAGCTGGTCGCGTTTTTTTTCACTCAGTTTTTTGGAATCAGTCAAAATGGTCAGTGGTGTTTGATCGAGCGGCGCATCCTCGATAAGCCCTGACCACGCAGGCGGTAGAATAGCAGCAGCTACTGTTACACTACCCAGTAGCGGCCCGCGTCCTGCCTCATCGACGCCAATTTGTAGCGGCTGAGCCTGCTGATCGGCGGTGTTAAACAACAACACAGCGTCGCTCAAACAGCTTGATAGCGCGCCTGTCAACGTGATCGTGGCGGCTAAGTTTAGGTATTGTCCTTTCACATCGATATGATCGACATGATGCTGCAATGATACGCGTTCTGCTGTCGAGGTGATGCGGTGAGTCTGCTGATCATTCATAGCTATACTGTGCTCTTTCATGCTTGAGTTAGTCAATATATTCAATCTGCTGCTGATAATGTTGCAAAAACCACTGCTCAATCACGCTATCGGCAGGACGATGGTTGCTTTGTTGTTGCAGCATGAGCTTGGTTTCGACAAGTGCGGTCAGCTGCTCTGTATAGGCGCGCGGCTGCAGCAAACGCATGATCGTACGGCAGATATTTTCTCCACTTGCCTGATCCTGAATCAACTCTGGTACAATGAAGTCGCTTGCCAAGATATTAGGCAATGCCACATAAGGTACCTTTACCAGACGCTTGGCGATTTGATAGGTCAGCTGATTAAGCTGATACACCACTACCATCGGCCGCTCCAGCAATAACGCTTCTAGCGTGGCCGTCCCTGAGGCCAGCATCACGATATCGGAGGCGGCCATCGCTTGCTGGCTAAAGTCAGTCTGACTGTCATCATAAACCACCACAATCGCGGCGCGCAGCTGCTCTGAACACTTATCAATCACATCTTGCACGATGTACTGATGGTTTTGATCTACGGTTGGGATAATAAAACACAGCTTTGGGTCAAGCAGCAGTAACCGCTGAATGCCATCAAGCATACGTGGCAATATGGCATTAATTTCACTACGGCGTGAGCCTGGCATCACACAGATCAACTGACTGACATCATCAAAACGCTCGATAAAAAACTGCTGCAGTCCGTCATTGTGCCACACCAGATCACTACGCAGCTGATTGGTCGGTGTATCGACCAAATATTGATTGATGCTGTGCAGTAGCGGGTGCCCCACACAGATGGCAGGATGGTTGTGGCGTTGATAGACAGGCAGCTCAAACGGAAACAGGCACAGTATCAAGTCAGTTGCAGCCTTAATACCATGAATACGTGACTCACGCCATGCCCAAATCGAAGGACTGACGTATTGCACACAAAAGATACCTTTGGGTTTGAGTTTTTTCGCCACACGCAAATTAAAGTCAGGCGCATCAATACCGACAAACCAGTCGATATCCGCAGCAGCAAAAGCTGTCAGCAACTCGCGGCGCGCTTTAAACAAATCGGACAATTGGGACAATACCTCAACCAATCCCATCACCGCCAGTCGCGATAACGGAAAAATGCTTTGCAACCCTTGTGCCTGCATTTGCGTACCACCAACCCCCACCCAGATGATGTCATCACGAAGCGTATTCATCTGCTGCATAAAGTCTGCACCTAGACTGTCTCCTGACACCTCACCCGCCACAATGCCAATCACCAAAGGCGTTCCTGCCTCATGCAGCGTATCTGCAATGCCCTCTGGCGTCATGGACATAAGGTCTGTAGCAGAAATAGTCATGACAAACTCTCAATATAAATCAGATAAAATGAATCGTAAAACACACCAGTATAGCAGCACTGCCTACTAAAAATAACAGGCATTGACTCAGACCAAGCCGGAAGAGTCACTGTAAACCCGACCAATTTAGACAATAACTGAGATCAAATCGATATTTAATTTCCTCAATCATCACTATCAGTGCTGACAAATCAGTTGTCAGAAAACAGTAATACCGGCGTCCAGCGCCCAAAGTACGGGCAAGTATAACAAAATTTTGGTTTTGACATTCCAGTAATCAGTCAATTAACTGGGCGACTGCCCTTGTCAACCCATGCTTTTGTCCGCATAATGAATGCTCCTATAAATTAGCTAGACGATGTATAATCATGACTATACCAGCTACTCATAACGCAGACATTGATGACGTGAATATTGAAAAATTCATCCCCCTTATTACACCCGACGAACTAAAACAAGAACTACCCCTTTCAGAGCAAGCGTATCATACCGTTTTGCAAGGCCGTCAAACCATCCAAAATATTTTGGATGGTAAAGACAAACGTCTGTTTGTGGTAATTGGTCCTTGTTCTATTCACGATATTAAAGCCGCCCACGAATATGCCGATCGCTTGGCTGTGTTGGCAAAAGAAGTCGAAGACACTATTTTTGTGGTGATGCGTGTGTATTTTGAAAAGCCGCGTACCACAGTCGGCTGGAAAGGCTTGATCAATGATCCTGACATGAACGACAGCTTTGATATCGAAAAAGGCCTGCGCACCGCTCGTAAGCTGCTGCTGGATTTGAACGAGAAAGGTTTGCCTTGTGCCACTGAAGCCCTCGATCCCAATACCCCGCAGTACATGCAGGATTTAATCAGCTGGTCAGCCATTGGCGCTCGTACCACCGAAAGCCAAACTCACCGTGAGATGAGCTCAGGTCTGTCCTGTCCTGTTGGTTTTAAAAATGGTACAGACGGCGGCATGACCGTAGCTGTAAATGCCATGCAAGCGGTCAAAGCCGGTCACAGCTTCTTAGGCTTGTCATCAGATGGTAAAGTCTCCATCATCAAATCCAAAGGGAACCCTTACGCACACGTGGTATTACGTGGTGGTAACGGCAAGCCAAACTACGATGAAACTGCAGTATCGCAAGCAGAAAACGAGCTAGAAAAAGGCAAAACCAACTGCAAAATCATGATTGACTCAAGCCATGCCAACTCAGGCAAAGATCCCTACTTGCAGCCGATGGTCATTCAGAACGTCGCTGAACAGATCGAAAATGGCAATAAGTCGATCATTGGCATGATGATTGAGAGTCACTTAAAAGGCGGTCGCCAAAACCTAACCAGCGACTTGAGCAAGCTAGAGTATGGCATGTCGATCACAGATGGCTGCCTCGACTGGGATAGCACCGTCACTGCATTACATAAATTACGTGATACCATCAAAGACGTCTTGCCTAACCGCTAATTACAATCATAGCGATGATGTTTAATACTCATTGCTATTAACCATCTAACATAA
The DNA here is from genome assembly GCF_054960615.1 of Psychrobacter sp. PSi21. NCBI lineage: Bacteria > Pseudomonadati > Pseudomonadota > Gammaproteobacteria > Moraxellales > Moraxellaceae > Psychrobacter > Psychrobacter sp. PSi21. The sequence goes on along the minus strand of NZ_JBHNYR010000019.1, from coordinate 13 downwards.
AAAAGCCCATCGA